>JAAZMG010000254.1 GCA_012798935.1 Tissierellia bacterium
AAGGTAGAATATTGTCACTAGCGCCGAAAGCTTTAAGCAAGGGTTCTATAAAGATTAGACCTAAAAAACTTAGAGTTAGAGAAATAATAAATAGTAAAACGAAAGCATTTCCAAGTATTAGTTCAGCTTCATCCTTTTTATCCTCTCCTAGCCTTATGGAGGATAATGAGTTTCCCCCAACCCCTACCAACATACTAAAAGCCATAAGTATTAAAGTAACAGGCGAACCAACAAATATTGCACCAATTCCTATGCTACCTACACTATTACCTATAAATATTCTATCCACTATATTATACAAAGCATTAACTAACATGCCTACTATAGCAGGTATAGAAAATTTTATAAGGAGTTTACCAACATCTTCTTTTCCTAAAATTATTGAACGTTCGTTTTGTCTATCCATTAATCATCCCTCAACTTTTCTAATATTTCTACAACGGTCTTTAAGCTTCTACTAAATTCATCAATTTCCTCTTCAGGAAGGATGATGAAAAGCTCTTCTATTTGGCTGATAAATTTTTCTTCTTGTTTTATATAATATTCTTCACCTTCTTTGGTTAATTGAATCCAAGTTTTTCGTTTATCCATTAGATCATTTTTCCTATATACTAGGTTCATGTTTTCCATGGAATCAATCAATGTAGTAATACTTCCTTTTTCCATGTCCATGCACTTACCTAGCATAGTAGGGGTAATTTTTTCTGTTTTCCCAAGTATCATAACGGCTTTCACCTGATTCTTAGTGCAACTATATTTATTATCTATTTCTTTTTTAAAAGTAGGTGTAAATAATCTATGAAACAAGGACATAAATTTAATTAAATTATATTTTATATCGTCTATAGACTTACCCGTCATTAAATCACCTCAAACAAAAAGATAGTTAGAATTCTAATAATTAGAATTCTAACTATCTATTATACTTAGTTATTTATAAAAGTCAAGGACTAATTTGTGAACATTTGAGTCCAGTAAGTAGTACCATTAACGTTTACATATCCAACTCCAATTTTTCCAAAGCTTGGATTAAGTATATTTGCTCTATGTCCAGATGAATTCATCCATCCTCTGACCACAGATTCAGCACTAGAGTATCCTTTTGCTATATTTTCGCCAGCAGTTTTATATTGTATGCCAAAGCTTTTCATCATAGAAAAAGGGTCTCCATAAGTAGGGGAGTTGTGACTAAAGTAGTTGTTATTAGCCATGTCCTGGGATTTTATTCTAGCTACCTTTGATAGTTCTTCACTAAAGGTTAAAGGAGCTAGTCCCTCTTTTTGTCTCTCTATATTGACAAGTCTAGCAACTTCCATTTCTATAGATGTTGCAGTTCCGGTATTTGTATCAGGTTTTGTATTTTCTTTATTATCAGTAGGCTTATCATTTTCTTTATTGTCTACGTTTGTATTAGGTTTCTCTGTATCAGGCTTTTCCTCAGGCTTAGAAGTTTCAGGTTTTGTGGATGTATCCATATTGTTGTTATTCCAAGACCAAATATTGCTCCAAGATCCATCAATAGGTAAGTATTTTACAATCCTTTTACTTGAATACCTATTTGAATAGTTATAGTTAACAGTGTAACTATTACGGTAGTATGTGTAATTTTTCAAATCCCTATAATTAAAATTTTGAGCATGTCCTACAGATGATGCTAATAACATAGTTGCAGTTAATGAAAGTAATACTTTTTTACCATTCTTTTTCATTTGATTTTCCTCCTTGTATTTTGAATTCAATCCGTCCCCCTTTCATATTTTTGATTTTTTAAAAGTATATCACCATAGTTTCTTAAAATAAAGGCTCAATACATGGAAGGTTAACATGATATTGGAATCATTTCAAAGTATTTAACAAAAAAGGATTTTTCAATATAAAAAGTCCTGCCTAAGCAGGACTCTAATTTAACCTTATTTTATTTTTATTTGATGGTATACTTTTTTACCTTTCCTTATCAATATTTTTCCATCTTTAAAATCATCTAATGTGATAGTTTTATTTATATCTTCAACTTTCTTTTCATCGATGGTAATGCCACCTTGCTCTATTAGTCTTCTACCTTCGCTATTGGATTTAGTAAGTTCTACATCTTTTAGCAAATTTAATATACCTATACCTTCTTCGAAAATAGATTTTTCAAATTCGGTAAAGGGTATAGATCCTTCATCCTTTGTACCTTTAAATAATGCTCTTGCAGCATTTTGAGCTTTTGTTGCTTCTTCTTCACCGTGAACCATTTTAGTTACTTCAAAGGCAAGGACTTCTTTTGCTTTGTTAATTTCAGCGCCTTCCAAAGAACCTAATCTTTTTACCTCTTCCATAGGTAGGAAGGTTAATAAGCTTAAGAATTTTTCTACATCTCTATCATCTGAATTTCTTAGGTATTGATAAAATTCATAAGGCGAAGTTTTTTCTGGATCTAACCATATGGTACCTGCTTCTGTTTTACCCATTTTAGTTCCTGCTGCAGTAGATAGAAGTTTAAAAGTCATAGCATATACTTTATCTCCTTCCAGTTTTCTAACTAATTCATAACCGCCAAGGATATTGGACCATTGGTCGCTGCCACCTACTTGAAGACGACAGTTATAGTCTCTATATAGTTTTAAGTAATCATAGGATTGCATTAGCATGTAGCTAAACTCAAAGAAGGTCAGTCCACTTTCCATTCTATTTTTGTAACAGTCAAAGGTAAGCATTCTATTTACTGAAAAATGAACACCAATTTCCCTCATAAACTCTAAGAAATTTAATTCTAATAACCAGTCAGCATTGTTAACCATTATAGCTTTTTCCTCATCAAAGTCGATAAACTTTGACAACTGTTCTTTAAATCTTTTAGCATTGTGATCTATTATTTTTTTTGTAAGCATTTTTCTCATATCAGCTTTTCCAGATGGGTCCCCTACCATAGTAGTTCCACCACCTAATAAAGCTATAGGTCTATGACCGGCATTTTGCATATGCATCATTACCATTATTTGAACAAAATGACCTAAGGTTAAACTATCAGCAGTTGCATCAAATCCCACATAGAAGGTGACAGATTCTTTACCTAAAAGCTCCCTAAGCTCATCTTCATAAGTTGACTGGTCTATATAACCTCTTTCTTTTAATATATCATATACATTTGCCATTTTTATCCCTCCTAAAATTTATATTAAATTGTTTTTTCAAATAAAAAAGGGGTATCTTCTCATGAAAGGACGAGAAGACCCCCGTGGTACCACCTTAATTTGCATTTAGCCTCTAATCACTTAACGTGTGATATCCGCAGTAGTTTCCTACTGAAACTCAGGATTCATAATTCGCTCAATTATTAGGTTATAGACTTCTCACCAATAGTCTATTCTCTGTATTTTAACCATAAAAGAGCTACTATATCCGTCATAGTTTGTAAATAAAATCCCATGATTAAATTTAGTACTATGTTAATATATTAAAAGGCAGTTGTCAAGGGAATAAAAAAGAGAGGACAAGACTAGTCCTCTACAGCAAGCTCTTTACTATTCTCCCATAGTCCATGGATATTACAATAACTTGAGGCAAGTATTGTACCAGATTTTTCTGCCTTAAACTTAATTGTTACGTCTGGTTCAGTAAAAGTTCCATGTTCCCCATGAGCTGCAAAATCATAAGTTCCTAATTCAACTGGGAATTTTCCTCCTTCTGGGTGGAAATATACTTTAATCCATGAAATATAATGTTCTAATGTATTTGGGTGTGAAATTTCCTCACCGATATTTACCTTTAATTCAATTATGTCACCTTTTTTAACTTTTTCAGGAGCATGGATAACAGGTACATGTTTTTCACCTTTCCAATCCCCACTTTGATATAATGATCCTAAGCTTTTCATATTTATCCTCCTTAAAAATTTTATTCTAATACTATGGTTTACAATTTGTACTCGTAGATTTATATACCCAAAGGATTCAAATAATACACAATAATAAAGTAACAATTTAACTTTTTAGGTATAATAGAATTAAGCTAATAAAAGAAAGGAAGAAATATATGAGACAAATTGAATTAATTGCAACATCTACTTTTGGATTGGAAGCTGTAGTAAAAAGAGAATTATTAAATTTGGGCTATGATGATTTAATGGTGGAAAATGGCAAGATTACTTTTAAAGCTACAGAAGAAGATATTCCTATTACAAATTTATGGCTAAGGTCAGCTGATAGGGTTTTATTAAAGATGGGGGAGTTTAAGGCTACATCTTTTGAAGAATTATTCGAAAAGACAAAGGCACTTCCTTGGGATGAGTGGATTACAAAAGATGGAGAGTTTACTGTAGAAGGGAAATCAGTGGATTCTAAGTTATTTAGTATTTCAGACTCCCAAGCAATAGTAAAAAAAGCAGTAGTAGAGAAAATGAAGACTAAATATAATATAGAGTGGTTTAAGGAAACTGGAGCTAAATTTACAATAGAAGTATCATTACTAAAAGATATAGCTACATTGACAATTGATACTTCTGGAGTAGGGCTACATAAGAGAGGCTATAGATTAGCCAGTGTAGAAGCACCTTTGAAGGAGACTTTGGCAGCTGCATTGATCCAACTAAGCTATTGGAATAAGAATCGATTGCTGTTAGATCCATTTTGTGGTTCAGGGACTATTCCAATTGAAGCAGCTATGATAGGGAAAAACATAGCCCCTGGTCTTAACAGAAACTTTGCATCGGAAGAATGGCCTAGAGTTAAGAAAGAATATTGGAACGATGCAAGAAGACAGGCTTGGGATGTAATGCTAAAGGATTTTAAATTAAATATTATAGCTTCAGATATGGATAAAGCTGCTGTGGAAGCAGCTAAACAAAATGCTGGAAGTCTATTTTTGGAAGAGGACATACAATTTATTAGGAAGGATTTTAGGGATTTAAATATTAAGAACGATTATGGAGTTATTATTTGTAATCCTCCTTATGGAGAAAGGATAGGGAAAAAAGAGGAGGTATCTAAATTGTATAAGGATATGGGGAAAATATTTAAAGAATTAGATACCTATTCTATTTATGTTCTAACATCGAACGAGGGATTTGAAGGCCTATATGGTAGAGTTGCAGATAGAAAGCGAAAACTATACAATGGCAGGATAAAGGTAGATTATTATCAATATTATGGACCTAGGCCTCCTAAAAGGGAAATATAAATAGAAGAATCTAGGTAGTAAAAAAACTTTGTGTTTTAAAAACTATTATGATATTATTATACAAAGTACCTAATATATTTAGTAGGTGAGGGTATGCTTATGAGAGAAAATACGAGCGCTTTAGAACAAAATATAGAAGAATATAGTATGTTAAATTATCATGTTCTTGAGAGTATGGCAGATTGGGTTAGGGTAGTTGATAGTGATGGTATTATATTTTACGCTAATAGGGCTATGAAGGAATCTTTGGGAGATGATTTAATAGGCAAAAAATGTTATAAAGTCCACGGAAAAAAAGAACCCTGTGGTTTTTGCATATCTAGAAGGAGTATTGAAGCTAAGGAAACGGTTCAAAAAGAAGAAATTATAGATGGAAAGTTTTTTTCTGTTAAAAGTTCTCCTGTTTTAGATTCTGATGGTAATGCTATAGCCGCAGTGGAGGTATTTAGGGATGTAACTAGGGAGAGAAAACTAGAGTTAGAGCTTATTGAAAAGAATAGAAAAATGAGCAAGGATTTATTATTTGCCAAGAGGCTTCAACGTAGAATACTGCCTAAAAAAGGGATATACCATACATTAAAAATAGATTATTTATATAAACCATCAGAGATGTTAAGTGGCGATATGTTTGATATTTATTATATTGATGAGGAGAATATAGGGATATATATATGCGATGTAGTTGGACATGGTATTACTGCATCTATGATGACCATGTTCGTTAGGCAGACTATGAGATCTATAAAAGATGATATTTTGAGTCCTTCTATATGCCTAACAGAGCTCCATAAAAGGTTTGTTGCTTTAGGTTTAGAAGCAGATAAATATTTTACGATTTTTTATGGCGTATATAATGTTAAAAATAATCATTTTAAATATGCAAATGCAGGTCATAATTGTGTTCCTATTAAATATAATTCTCAGGAGCTAAAACTATTAAAAACCAACGGATTTCCTATATCTTTAATATTTAATGAAATATATTATGATGAAAATGATATTAAACTGAACAAGGGAGATAATATATTATTTTATACTGATGGAATAACAGAGGTAAAAAACACAGAAGGATTAGAGTTTGGAGTAGAAAGGGTAGTTAGTACTGTGAAAAACAATAATGATAATGTATTAAATGCCATAGTGAAAAATGTAGAAAAGTTTAGATGGGGAGAACAGAAAGATGATTTTGCAATGGTATTGGTGGAAGTATTAAATTAAAACAAAAGTCTCAGAAATTTATTTCTGGGACTTTTATTTTTAAATCATATAATACTTATTTAATGAGATAATAATTATAATAATTAATAGCTCACTGGAGGTGTGCTCATGAACAAGATTGCTTTTAACTATTCCAATAGTTTTGTTAAAAAACATGAAATTAAGCATATGGAATCTTTAGTACATACATCCCATGAATTGCTTCACAAGAAGATTGGAGCAGGTAGAGAATTTACAGGTTGGATAAATTTACCTAAAAACTATAATAAAGAAGAATATCAAAAGATTAAGAATTCAGCTAGTAGGATAAGAGAAAACTCAGATGTATTTATTATAATAGGCATAGGAGGTTCTTATTTAGGTGCTAGGGCATGTATAGAAGCTTTAAATCATAATTTTTATAATGCCGTATCTAAAGATAAACGTGGAGGGCCAGAAATATATTATGTGGGAAACAATATAAGTAGTAGCTATATTTTAGATTTACTAGATCTATTTGAAGATAAGGATATTACTATTAATATAATATCCAAGTCTGGAACTACTACAGAACCAGCCATTGCTTTTAGATTGTTAAAAGAATATATGGAAAACAAATATGGTAAAGAAGAATCAAAAGAAAGAATATATGTTACTACAGATAGATCTAAAGGAGCTTTAAGGAGTTTGACTGAAAAAGAAGGATATACTTCTTTTATTATTCCTGACGATATAGGGGGAAGGTATTCTATACTTACGTCTGTAGGCTTATTACCAATAGCCGTTTCAGGAATAGATATAGATATGTTGATGAAAGGCGCTTTAGAAGGGATGAATGAATATTCAATAGATGATATAGATAGAAACATATGTTATCAATATGCTTTGATAAGAAATATCTTATATAATAAGGGAAAGGATATAGAGATACTTATAAACTATGAACCTTATCTGCATTATTTTTCTGAATGGTGGAAACAACTATATGGTGAATCTGAAGGGAAAGATAACAAAGGCATATATCCAGCTTCAGCTAATTTCACTACGGATTTACACTCTTTAGGACAGTTAATTCAAGATGGAAAGAGAAACCTATTTGAAACTATAATACATATAGAAAAGCCTAAAAAAGATATGAGAATAAGGGAGGATAAGGATAATTTAGATGGCCTTAATTTTTTAGCAGGTAAGACTATAGATTTTGTAAATAAAAAAGCATTTGAAGGTACCTTAATAGCCCATACAAAAGGTCAAGTACCTAATTTGGTGATTAATGTACCAGAAATGAATGAATACTATTTTGGGAAATTAATCTATTTTTTCCAAAAGGCTTGTGCTATTAGTGGATATATCTTAGGGGTAAATCCCTTTAATCAACCAGGAGTAGAAGAATATAAAAAGAATATGTTTAGGCTTTTAGGGAAACCTAATGTTTAATATTTTTGTTTCTACAGAAAATCAATTGACTATATGGTGATTATAAAAACATAGATTGGACACAATATATAGAAATATCTTTTGTGGAAGGTGGCTAAAAATGAAGACCTTTTGGAAAGTTTTTATTGTGTCTTTTTTATGCTTTTCAATCGCTATTATTTTAGGGTCTTATTCTTATTTAAAAATAAACCAAAATAGTTTGAACTCTAATATTGGTGGTGGAGAATATAAAAGAGTAAAGAATAAGGGGAGTGCTTTTGAACAGGAAGACAAAAGCTATAGTTCTTTGGAAGAGGCATTTAAAGATAGTAGTAGGATTAATGTAATTTTATTAGGTATGGAAGAAGTGAGAACAGATACTATCATGTTTGTATCTTTTGACCCTGGTCATAAAAAGGTAGATGTTATTTCTATACCAAGGGATACTTATATTCATAGAAAAGGATATGATCATGCAGAACAAAGAAAGATAAATGCCATATATGGAGATCATGGCATAGAAGGACTTAAAAAAGCAGTATCTTATATACTGGAAGGGGTTCCCGTTCATCATTATATACTGATGGATTATGATGGGGTAGCAAATGTTATAGATTATATTGGAGGGGTAGAGGTAATGGTACCTTTTCATATGAAGTATAGAGACCCTACTTCCAAACCTCCTTTAAATATAGATATAAAAGAAGGAAAACAAGTATTAGATGGTAAGAAGTCTTTAGATTTTCTAAGATATAGAAAAGGAAATAACAATAAAGAAGGATATATAGATGGAGATTTAGGTAGGATCAAAGCTCAACAGCAATTTATTCAGTCCTTCGTGAATAAAGTTTTATCTTATAGATTACCTGTAGTTATAAAAAAGGGCTTTGACTATGTAAAAACAGATATAAAACTTATGGAAGGATTAGCTTATTCTAAAGATGCTTTAGGAATTAAAGAAGAGGATTTTTCTTTTATAACATTACCTGGAGAAGGAAAATTTAAACGATTTAATGGAATATTGTTATCTTACTTTACATATGATTCTTTTAAGACTAAAAAAGTATTAGAGAGTATTTACAGAGTGAAACCCCCTAAACAATAGGGGGTTATATTGCTTCCTTTTTCTTATTTTCTAACATTGCTTCTCCAATAGTATATACATTTCCTGCACCCATGGTAACTACAATATCTCCTTTTTCAGCATGCTCTAATAGATAGTTTCCAATATTTTCAAAGGAGGACATGTATTTTGCATCTACTCCATTTTTAATTAATGCATCTACTAAATTAGTAGAATGGATCATTCCATTATCTTTTTCTCTTGCAGCATATATATCGGGTACAATTACCTTATCAGCCTCTGAAAAGGCTTCTCCAAAATCTCGTAGCAGTAGTTTTGTTCTGGTGTAAGTATGGGGTTGAAAAATACACCATATATGATTTTTAGTTGAACTTTTTAAAGCCTTTAGAGAAGCTTTAATTTCTGTAGGATGATGGGCATAATCGTCAATTATTTTTATACCATTTATAATTCCTTTTACCTCTAATCGCCTATGAGTTCCCTTATATTCTTCTATAGAATTTAGTATGGTTTCAATTGGTATCCCTAATATGTGGGTAGCAGCAATACTAGCTAATGCATTATAAACATTATGAACTCCCATGACATTTAGCTTTACTGGATATAGGGATTTTCCTTTTATATTAAGCATAAAAGTAGGGCATCCTTCAGATGTAAAAGAAATATTGTCAGCAGAAAAATCAGCATAGTTGTTTATTCCAAAGGTAATAGTATTAGCTTTTGTACCTTTAATTACTTTTTTAGCATTTATATCATCAGCATTTATAATCAGATATCCCTTATCTTGGATGTTTTTACCGTAATCAACAAAGGTATTTACTATATGGTCAATATTTTCAAAATAATCTAAGTGATCTTCCTCCATATTTAGAATAATAGCTATAGTTGGATAATATTTTAAAATATTTCCCCTGTATTCACAAGCTTCTGTTAACAGATGCTTTTTAGTACCTAATTTTACATGTCCTCCAATGGTATCTAATTGGCCCCCAAGTAGAATAGTAGGATTTAATATAGAGCGATTTAAAATTGTAGCTATCATACTAGTAGTAGTAGTTTTACCATGAGTTCCAGAAACTGCAATGGAATTTTCATAATTATTCATCAAAGCACCTAGGAAAGTTGCCCTATCAACAGTTAAAACATTATTATTTATAGCTTCCATTAATTCTTCATTATCCATTGCAATGGCATCTGTATATACTACTAGATCAGCATCACTAATATTATCTTTATTATGATTTATGTATATATTAGCCCCTAAGGTTTTTAATCTTTCTATTATATGACTATTATTTGTATCAGAGCCAGAAATTTCATATCCTTCAGTTAACAAAATTTCTGCTATACCACTCATACTAATTCCACCAATTCCAATAAAATGTATGTGAGAATATTCGTGGTCATCTATGCAAAATGTAAACATAAACTTACCTCCTAAGTTGTTGAAATAGATCAATTATTTTTTATTATTACCAAGTTACATATTAATATTATTTTATTCTATTAAAGTTATTTTGTCACTGATTGATTATATCATATTATTATAATAAT
>JAAZMG010000255.1 GCA_012798935.1 Tissierellia bacterium
GTACCCCATGGTGAAGCAGGTATAATTGTAGATGTAAAGATATTTTCAAGGGAAAATGGAGATGAATTACAACCAGGAGTAAATCAAAAGGTACGAATATATGTAGCAACTAAGAGAAAAATAAATGTAGGAGATAAAATGTGTGGTCGCCATGGGAATAAAGGGGTGGTATCCAGAATATTACCGGAAGAGGATATGCCCTATCTGCCAGATGGAACTCCAGTAGAAATAGTTCTTAATCCATTAGGAGTACCATCTCGAATGAATTTAGGTCAGGTTTTAGAGGTGCATTTAGGTTTGGCAGCAAAGAAGCTTGGCTGGCATGTGGCTACACCTGTATTTGATGGTGCAAGTGACCAGGACATAATAGATGCTCTTAAAAAAGCTGAATACCCTGAAAGTGGTAAGATACAATTAAGGGACGGGAGGACAGGAGAGTTTTTCAATAATCCTGTAACCGTAGGATATATGTATATGTTAAAATTACACCATTTAGTAGATGATAAAATTCATGCTAGATCTACAGGCCCTTATTCTCTTGTTACTCAGCAACCTCTTGGAGGTAAGGCTCAGTTTGGAGGTCAAAGGTTTGGAGAGATGGAGGTTTGGGCATTAGAGGCTTATGGTGCTGCTCATACTTTACAGGAAATATTAACTGTAAAATCTGATGACGTAATAGGTAGAGTAAAAACATATGAATCTATTGTAAAAGGAGAAAGTATACCAGAACCAGGTATACCCGAATCTTTCAAGGTTTTAATAAAAGAGTTGCAAAGTTTGGCTTTGGATGTAAAAGTACTATCGGAGGAAGATGACGAAATTGAAATAAAAGAATCTGTTGATGATGATATTGAAGATATAGACTTAATAGGGGATGAATTAATTGAGGAAAAATATTTAGATGAAGATGTTGAAGAAAAAGAAGAATTAAATAGCAGATTTATTATAGATAATGGGGAAGAAGAGGCTTAAGATGATTTTAAGGTAATGCTTTTTACAACTTTATTATAGAAAGGAGAGAAAGCTCCTTGTTTGAATTAAATACATTTGATTCAATGAAGATTGGTCTTGCGTCTCCTGAGAAAATAAGACAATGGTCAAAAGGAGAAGTAAAGAAACCAGAAACCATAAATTATAGAACTTTAAAACCAGAAAAAGAGGGGCTCTTTTGTGAAAAAATCTTTGGTCCAACAAAGGACTGGGAATGCCATTGTGGGAAATACAAAAGAGTAAGGTATAAAGGAGTAGTTTGTGATAGGTGTGGAGTAGAAGTAACTAAATCTAAGGTTAGAAGAGAAAGAATGGGGCATATAGAATTAGCTGCTCCAGTCTCCCATATTTGGTATTTTAAAGGTATTCCAAGTAGGATGGGGCTTATCTTAGATATGTCTCCTAGATCCTTGGAAAAGGTACTTTACTTTGCATCTTATATAGTAATAAATGGTGGTGACACTCCACTATATGAGAAACAGCTGTTATCTGAACCAGAATTTAGAGAAGCCCAAGAAAAATATGAAAACAAATTTAGAGCATTAATGGGAGCTGAAGCTATAAAAGAACTTCTTGCTAATATAGATTTAGATAAAGAGTCAAAAGATTTAAGACTACAGCTGAAAGATGCTACTGGGCAAAAGAAAGTTAGAATTATAAGAAGACTTGAAGTTGTAGAGGCTTTTAGACAATCTGGCAATAAACCAGAGTGGATGATACTAGATGTTATCCCAGTAATACCACCAGATTTA
>JAAZMG010000256.1 GCA_012798935.1 Tissierellia bacterium
GAAGGTGCTCCAAAGCTAGGGAAAAACGTAGATAGTACTAAGATTAACGTTAGAATTAACGATAAAATTCTTTTCATATACAAATTTCTCCTTTCATGGTATTCTATTATAATTATTATACACCATATATAGAGTACATAATATTACATTACAATTACAAAGTTAAGGCAAAAATGGGTATACTAAGAATTAGCTTAGGGTTTCATTGACATAGTTTTGCTAATAGGATAAAATATTGTAGTTATGATGTAGCTTATAAGGAGGAATCGGAAATGCCGACTAAGTATATATTTGTTACAGGAGGAGTTGTATCATCTTTAGGAAAGGGAATTACTGCTGCCAGTTTAGGTCAGCTATTAAAGAGTAGGGGCCTTAAGGTAACTATTCAAAAATTTGATCCCTATATAAATGTGGATCCAGGAACTATGAGTCCTTACCAGCATGGGGAAGTGTTTGTAACCGATGATGGGGCGGAGACGGATTTGGATTTAGGACATTATGAAAGGTTTATCGATATTAACTTAAATAAAAACAGCAATGTAACTACAGGGAAGATCTATTGGTCTGTTTTAAATAAGGAAAGGAAAGGGGAGTATGATGGAAGGACAGTCCAGGTTATTCCTCATATTACCAATGAAATAAAGGAGAGAATCAAAAGGGTATCCAAGGATAGGGAAGTGGATATAGTAATAACAGAAATAGGGGGTACTGTAGGGGACATTGAATCCTTGCCATTTTTAGAGGCTATTAGACAGATAAAAAATGATGTGGGGAAAGAAAATGTAATGTATATTCATGTTACTTTGGTTCCATATCTATCTAAAGCGGGAGAACTTAAAACTAAGCCTACCCAACATAGTGTGAAAGAATTAAGAAGTATTGGTATACAGCCAGATGTACTTATTTGTAGAACGGAGATGCCTCTGTCTCAGGATTTAAAGGATAAAATAGCTCTATTTTGTGATTTAGATCAATCAGAGGTAATAGAAAATATGGATGCAGAAACCATATATGAGATACCTCCAATGTTAGAAAAAGAGGGATTGCCTCAATTAGTAATAGACCATCTCCATTTAGAATGTGATGAGTTGGATCTATCTGAGTGGAACAATATTGTAGAAAAAATTAAGGCTCCAAAGGAGACCTTGACCATAGGCTTGGTAGGGAAGTATATAGAGTTAAAGGATGCCTATCTATCAGTAGCTGAATCCTTAAGGCATGGAGGTATTTTTAATGATGTAGATGTAGAAATAAAATGGGTTCATGCTGAGGATATTAATGATGGTAATGGAAACTCAATTCTTAATGACGTAGATGGAATATTGGTTCCTGGAGGTTTTGGTGATAGGGGAATTGATGGTAAAATCTCCGCTGCTAAATATGCTAGAGAAAAGAAGGTACCATATTTTGGAATATGCCTTGGAATGCAATTGGCGGTAGTTGAGTTCGCAAGAAATGTAGTAGGACTTAAGGAGGCCCATAGCTCTGAAATAGACCCAAATACACCTTTCCCTATAATAGATTTGATGCCAGAGCAAAGGGATATTGATAAATTAGGTGGAACTATGAGACTAGGATTATATCCTTGTAAGCTTAACAAGGGAACTAAGGCTATAGATATATATGAGAAAGAGATAATATATGAAAGACATAGACATAGATATGAGTTTAATAATCAATTTAGAGAAAAGCTAGTTGAGAATGGTTTAGTCATAAGTGGTGTATCTCCTGATGAAAGATTAGTTGAAATAGTTGAGTTAGAGGATCATCCTTGGTTTATTGGATGTCAGTTCCATCCTGAGTTTAAATCAAGACCAACTAAGGCTCATCCTTTATTTAAAGATTTTATTAGAGCTTGTAAAGAATATAAAGGTATTTAAAGGATTTTTAGAGCTTGTGTAGAATAGTAAACATAAGAGAGAAGTAGAAGTGGTAAAGGAATAAAGGGGGTTATTTATGATGAAAAGAACTAGGGGGATAGGGCTTGTATTATCATTAATTCTCGTGTTTTCACTTACCATGGGAAGTATGCCAGTTTATGGCAAAGGAATGTTTACAGATGTAGATGAGAAGCATTGGGGTTATGATTATATTGAAAAGACAGTAAGTTTAGGACTAATGGATGGATATTCAGATTCTACATTTAGACCTAATGAAAGGTTAAATAGAGCAGACGCACTAGTACATGTAACAAGGCTTATGAATATACCAAAGGCTGAAGTTGAAGGAATGAGAAAGAAACATAATACTTTTTTAAATAGGTTTAATTTAACTGAGGGAAGAAAGGATGGCTTAGCTATAGCTTTATCTAAGGGATTGGTAAATGAAAAGTTTCTAATTAACAATTTGTTTGGGGAAGGGAAACTAAAGGAGGCCACCAAATTAGAAGTTTGTGTTTATATTGTTAAGGCTATGGGAATGGAAGAAGAAGCTAAAAGTTGTATACCTATATTTACTTTTGATGATTCTCATGCTATACCAATAGAGGTTAGACCCTATGTAAAATTTCTAATAGATAAAGATATTTTTAATGAAAAAGGGGATGGACAAAATAAGTTTAACCCTAATCAACCTATAACAAGGGTTGTGTTAGCTAAGATATTATCTTTGACTTACGATGAAGTGAATGGAGATTCTATTATACCTCCAGAGGATATTCAAGTTTCAATAGATGGTAAGGCTGCTACAGTAGATAGTACTAATGATATAGTATTTGGAACTATAAAAAAGGTTTCCTTGGGAACACCTTCATCTATTGAAGTTAAGGTAAAGGATACAAGATCTACTAAAACCTTTTATTTGTCTAAGGAAACAAAAGTATCCATTGATGGGAAGGAATCCCATCCATTTAGCTTAAATGAAGGGGATTTAGTAAAGGTTGAAATATTGGACAATTTGGCATTAAATATTGTTGCTGAAAGTAAATAACTCGGACAAGGGGACGGTTAACTTGTCCGAGAATTGTCCCCTTTTTTATTATTCCGTCCTTATAGCTTCTAAGGCTGATAAATTCAGAGCACGTCTTGCAGGATAGTATCCGGATATTATACCTATTAAAGCTGAAAAATCCATGGCTGCAAATATTAGCCATATAGGGATAATACTTATTTTTACATCTATCCCAAATCCCATAGCACCTATTCCACCTAAAACTGCTTGTATTATACTGATTACTTGGTTCATCTTTTAGTTGGACTTGTATTTTTTTACATGATTCACATCATTAACTTTAATCATAGTATTCCGGTTTTCGAATAGCTTCGCCTGGCATAGAGGGCATGCCATAGCTAGTATCAAAGGTAAAGAACATCCTATCTGTCATAAGACTTACTTCTGGTTTTATATACTGTCTTCTTTAATTTTAAAATCAACTTCTCTAGATCTATCTCCCCTTAATCTTGATATACTTTGAGACCCGGAACCCTCAATAGATATAGGAGAATCTCCATCTATTTCTGCAGTGGCAGTTATATCCACAGCAGACAACATGTTTTTTGCTAATTTATTCCTGATCTTTTTAGGGGCTCCCCTAAAGGTAAGACCAAGACTTACATTTTCCATAGCAGATAGGGTAGGGATCAGGTTGTAGGATTGAAACACAAACCAATATGTAGTTTACGAAATTTAGCTAATTCTTTTTCGTTCATTTTTTCCACATGTTGACTATTAATTATTATTTCACTTTTTGTAAGCTTTTCCAAACCTGCCATCATATTAGGCAAAGTACTCTTACCAGAGCCAGAGGTTCCTAAGAGACAGATGAATTCCTTTTCTTTAATGGAAAGGTTTATATCGTTTAATGCAACTATCCTTTTATCTCCCATCTTATAGACTTTCCTTACATTATTAAGTACTATTAAATCTTCCAATAATTAATTCACCTCCACTTAGGATTTAGCTAGTTTAATTTTATCATAATAGGGGTGTATTAAATAGTTACAATACTGTTAAAAATATGGGCAAGGATAGAGGAGATGGAATTCATTAACTTTTTATTTCTAACTTTTTTAATTATTTTTTTATATTAAGAAGGATTTTTGAAACTTATATAGAATTAATCTACTAAGGAGGTGTCCTTAGGTCTATGGTGATTAGTGGATGTAAAACATTTATTTTAAGATGCCGTTTTTGTGGCAGATTAAGTGAATACGAATTTAATATATTTCAGATTATGTCAAATAATAAGGTTGAATATAGATGCAAATGTGGAGAAAACAATGTTATTATAAAAAGGCAAGATGATAAAGAGATAGTTATTGAAATTGGATGCTTTAATTGTGGAGATAAACATTATCATAAATTAAGTTTGAAAGATATACTAAAAGATGATAACATATTATATTGTTTACATGGTTCAAAATTATCTTTTTTAGGTAGTAAAAATATTGGCAACCAAATATTATTAGGTGAGCAAATAAATATTAAGGAAATTAATATAGGAAAAGCAGGAAAGGATTATTTTAATAATTCCGACATACTGGCAAAGGCATTGAATAAAATATATGCTTTAAATAAGGAAAATAAATTAAGCTGTGATTGTGGAAATCCAAAAATAAATATAGAATTTTTCCCTGATAGGATGGAACTTAAATGTAGTAACTGTAAAAGTGTAAGTATTATTTTTGCAGAGACGGAAGAAGACTTGAGTGTTTTGTTAAAAAAGGATAAAATAATGCTTAAAGAACATAGTATTTCTTGTATAGATTCTATTAATGAAAAAAATAGGGATATTGAAAAAGATAAGTACTTAAAATAAAAGGAGGTTTTAACTAATGTTGGTTACTGGAGCAGAACTTTTACAAGATGCCCATAAAAAGGGTTATGCAGTAGGGGCATTTAATGTAAATAATATGGAGATTGTACAGGCTATAATAGAAGCAGCTGAAGAGACTAATTCTCCAGTTATACTTCAAGCTAGTCAAGGAGGATTAAAATATGCAGGTGTTGAATATATAGCTGAACTAGGAAAATTAGCAGCTAGGAATGCTAATGTACCAGTAGTAGTACATTTAGACCATGGTACAGATTTTGACCAAGTTATGTTATGTATAAGACATGGATTTTCTTCTGTAATGATAGATGGTTCTAGGTTTGATTTGGAAGGAAATATTGCTATAACTAAGAAGGTAATAGAAGTTGCTCATGCAGTAGGAGTATCTGTAGAAGCTGAATTAGGTAAGATTGGTGGAACAGAGGATCATATTACTGTTAGTGAAAGGGATGCAACTTTTACAGATCCTGAGGAAGCTAAAAGATTTGTAGATGAAACAAATGTAGATTCTTTGGCTATAGCTGTAGGAACAGCTCATGGGGTATATAAAGGGGAACCGAAGCTTGATTTTGATAGAATTAAGGTTATTAAGGAAATTACAGATATGCCCCTAGTACTGCATGGGTCTAGTGGTGTTCCTGATGAAGCAATAAAAAAGGCTGTGTCTCTTGGAATAAATAAGATAAATATAGATACAGATTTAAGAATGGCCTTTGCCAATGCAGTTAAACAATTTGTAAAAGAAAATCCAGACAATATAGATCCAAGAAAGATTCTAGCTCCAGCTAAGGCTGCAATGAAGGAGAGAATAGTGGAAAAAATGAAATTGTTCGGGTCGGCAGGCAGAGCATAATAATTAGAATATAGTGGACAGAGAGAGGTTTTCTGTCCACATTGTTTTGTTATCTAGGAAAATACATTTTCGAGATAATAGAATTAATATTAAAGGAGGTTTTTGAATGGATAGAAACTTAGCTTTGAATTTAGTTCGAGTAACTGAAGCAGCAGCATTACAAAGTGCTAGACACCTAGGAAGGGGAGATCAAAACTTAGCAGATCAGGCTGCTGTAGATGGTATGAGGAAGATGTTTGATACTTTATCCATTGATGGGGTAGTGGTTATTGGAGAAGGAGAAAGAGACGAAGCACCTATGCTTTATATTGGTGAACAAATAGGCAGGGCAACGGAGAATTCAATAAAGGTAGATATAGCGGTAGATCCTCTTGATGGAACTATGGCTGTGGCAAAAGGCCTAGCTAATGCTATTTCTGTAGTAGCTGTAGCACCAAGAGGGTGTCTATTACATGCTCCCGATATATATATGAATAAAATAGCAGCAGGACCTAAAGCTGTGGGAAAGATAAACTTGGAGGCCCCTATGGAAGAAAATTTAAAAAACCTTTCTAAGGCTCTAAATAAGGATATATCAGAGATAACTGTAACTATGCTTGATAGACCTAGAAATGAGTATTTAGTAAGGGAAGTAAGAAAAGCAGGAGCAAGAATTAAACTTTTCCAAGATGGAGATGTGGCAGCAGCTATAGCCACTTGCCTTGAAGATTCCGGAGCAGATATTATGGTAGGTATTGGAGGAGCACCAGAAGGGGTTCTTGCAGCAGCAGCATTAAAATGTATGGGAGGAGAATTCCAAGGGAAACTTTGGATTAGGAATGAAGATGAAAGGACAAGATGTAAAGATATGGGCCTTAGTAATATAGACAAATTGCTAACTATGGAAGACCTAGCAAAGGGTAAGGAAATAATGTTTTCTGCTACCGGAGTTTCCGATGGAGAACTTTTAAAAGGTGTTATTTATTATGAAAACAATATGGCTAAGACCCATTCTGTAGTAATGAGATCAGAAACTGGAACCATAAGATTTATTGAGGCTATACATAGATTAGAGAAGAAGCCTAAATATGCTAAATAATAGGATTGTTGACTAATGGATGTTATAATGATAGTATTGTTTTAGTAAAACTTATCTGTCTGGCATTTCTTGAGAACTATTCCAAAGGTACAGGTTAACAGAAGATAAAATAAAATTTTAAAAATATATTTTGTGTTAATGGAATATAAAAGTTCCATAGTATAAGTATGCTTTAAAAATTTTGGAGGTGAAAATTTGGATTCAAGTATTTTACATGATAAAAAATTGCAAGATCTAAGAGTTATAGCTAAAGCTATGGGAGTGAAATCTGTAACTAAATATAGAAAAGCTGAATTAATCGATTTGATTATGCAAAATGCTAAGGATGAGGAATCTGATGAAGAAGTATTTCAGAAAAAAGAATCTGATGAAATAGATATTGATGATATTGATATGGAAGAGTTACCTGACAAGGTAACAGAAGAATTAGAGCAGATGGATAATATTAATAGTGCTGAAGGAATATTGGAAACCCATCCAGATGGATATGGATTTTTAAGATGTGATAACTATTTATCTGGAGACAACGATATATATGTGTCCCCTTCTCAAATAAGAAGGTTTAGACTTCGAACTGGAGATAAGATATTTGGTATTACAAGACCTGCTAAGTCAGGGGAAAAATATAAAGCTCTTCTTTATGTAAAGGCTGTTAACGGTCTTGATCCAGAAACCAGTATTGGTAGACCGGATTTCGATGATTTAACACCTATATATCCTAGAGAACGAATATCCTTGGAAACAGTTCCAAATAACCTTTCTACTAGAATTATAGATTTAATAGCCCCTATTGGGAAAGGACAAAGAGGAATGATAGTATCTCCTCCAAAGGCGGGCAAAACTACTCTTCTTAAAAATGTTGCTAATGCCATTTCTAAGAATCATCCTGATATAGAGATAATAGTTCTTTTAATAGATGAAAGGCCTGAAGAAGTAACGGATATGGAAAGATCTGTTAATGGAGATGTAGTCTCTTCAACTTTTGACGAATTGCCAAGCCATCATACTAAAGTAGCAGAAATAGTACTAGAGCGGGCTAAAAGGCTAGTTGAACATGGTAAAGATGTGGTAGTTTTATTAGATAGTATTACTCGTCTTGCTAGAGCTTATAATCTAACCATTCCTGCTACAGGTAGAACTCTATCGGGAGGATTAGACCCAGGGGCATTACATAAACCAAAAAGATTTTATGGCGCAGCCAGGAACCTAGAAGAAGGGGGTAGCTTAACTATTTTGGCTACAGCTTTAGTAGAAACAGGCAGTAGGATGGATGATGTTATATTTGAAGAATTTAAGGGTACAGGCAATATGGAGATACATTTAGACAGGAAGTTATCTGAAAAAAGAATATTCCCTGCTTTAGATATTAACAAGTCAGGAACTAGAAAGGAAGAACTCTTATTAACTCAAAAAGAATTAGAAACCATATGGACTATTAGAAAAGCTTTAAGCAATGCACCAACCCAAGAAGTGACAGAGACACTAATACAGAATTTAATGCAAAACAAAACCAATGAAATCTTTATAGAAGAGATGGGGAATAAAATTTGGTTTTAGTTGAAATGCTTTTGACTTTATGCTATAATTAATTAGTCAAATTATGTGAAAAAGAATTTTGTTATAGATCTGTAACAAAGAGAGGTGAAAGCAATGAAAAAAGGAATTCATCCAGAATATTATGAAGCTACAGTACGTTGTGCATGTGGAAATACATTCAAAACAGGTTCAACAAAAGAGGATTTAAGAGTGGAAATTTGTTCAGAATGTCATCCATTCTATACAGGACGTCAAAAATTTGCTGAACGTGGTGGACGCGTTGAAAAATTCAAGAAGAAATATGGTATCAAATAATTTCTTCACCAAAACAGGTTAGTTGCCCATATAGCATCTAACCTTTATTTTTATTAAAAGATAGAAAAGACAAAGAAGACAAGGGGGCGGTACTCTGTCTTATTTTGCCTTACCACAAAAATAGGGGTTGATTAAGTGAAAATAAAAGATATAAATAGGGTGCCTAAACATATAACCTCTATAGGAGGTCAAGCGTTAATAGAAGGGATCTTAATGAGAGGGCCAAAAGATGTGGCTATAGCTGTTAGAAAGCCAGATAAGGAGATAATTCTTAAAAAGGATAGATTAAACACCTTAGGTATGAGACATAAATTTTTTAAACTGCCTTTTATAAGAGGGGTAGTTGGATTAGTAGAATCTATGGCTTTTGGGATAAAAGCCTTAATGTATTCTGCTGAATTTTTTGAGGAAGATATTGAAGAAGAGGAAAAGGAAAGCTTTTTAAATAAGATATTTAAGGATAAAGCAGAAGATGTAGAAATCCTATTGACTTTGCTATTTTCTTTAGTATTAACCATAGGGTTTTTCATTTTATTGCCAAGTTTTATTACCAACTTTTTTAAGAATAGAATAGAAACTCCATTTTTGTTAAACTTAATAGAAGGTGGAGTCCGTATATTAATATTCCTTATATATGTAGTAGCGGTGTCTAAAATGGAGGATGTAGGTAGGGTATTTGAATACCATGGAGCAGAGCATAAAACCATTCATTGCTATGAAAATGGGGATGATTTAACGGTGGAAAATGTAAAAAAGTATCCTGTACTCCATCCAAGATGTGGTACTAGTTTTCTATTTATGGTTATGATAGTAAGTATATTGGTTTTATCATTTTTCGGATGGCCTAATCCTTTGCAAAGACTTCTAATTAGATTGATTATGCTTCCTGTTATTGCAGGGATTTCCTATGAGATAAATAGACTTATTGGTAAGAGCAGTTCACCTATTGCTTATTATCTGTCCTATCCTGGCCTTATGATACAGAAGATAGCAACTACAAAGGAGCCAGATGGGGAACAAATAGAAGTAGCTATAGAAGCTCTAAAGGCTGTTCTCACCGATAACAAGGAGGAAGACTTGTGGAAATAAACCACTTGTTAAAGAGGGGGGTAGATATAATAAAGGATAGGGAATATGGAAATCCTGTATTAGAAGCTACCCTTTTGCTTGGAAAATTACTAAATGTGGACAAAGTCTATATTTATACCCACGGAAAGGATCAAGTACCAGAGCCTATAGTGGATAAATTCTTAGAACTAATGGATAAAAGAAGTAAAGGCTATCCAATTCAATATATATTAAAGGAAAAAGAATTTATGGGCCTTGATTTTTATGTGGAGGAAGGGGTTTTGATTCCCAGGCCTGATACGGAAACTCTGGTAGAATATGTTTTAAGACATATAGACAAAAATTATAAGGATAGATTAGTGAATTTTCTGGACTTAGGCATAGGTAGTGGTGCTATATGTTTATCTGTGGCTCATTATAGGAAAAATGCTAATGTTTATGGAGTGGATATTCATGATACCCCATTAAAGGTGGCTAGTATAAATAAGGAAAGATTTAATTTAGATAATGTAAAACTATATAAGGGGGATTTATTTAAGGGGATAGAAGATTTAGGATTAGAAGGCAAATTTCATATAATAGCCTCTAATCCTCCCTATATACCTAAGAGGGAAATAGAAACACTACAAAAAGAGGTAAAGGATTATGAACCTGTAGATGCCCTAGACGGAGGAGAAGATGGACTATCTTTTTATAGAAGAATAATTCCGGAAAGTAAAAGGTATTTACAAGAAAAGGGATTGTTAATATTTGAAATAGGTTATGACCAAGGTAAGCAGGTTAAAGATATATTAATGGATAATGGGTTTAAAAACATACAAATATTAAAGGATTTACAGGGTTTAGATAGAGTAGTTTTTGGTACTAAGAACTAAGGGGGATAAACAAATGAGAACCATAGTTGAACTATTTATATCTTTTTTTAAAATAGGAGCTTTTAGCTTTGGAGGCGGATATGCAATGCTGCCTTTAATCAAGGAAGAGGTTATTGAAACCCATGGCTGGTTAACCAATGCAGAATTCATAGATATATTGGCAATATCGGAGATGACCCCAGGTCCTATTGCTATAAATTCTGCTACTTTTTTAGGATATAGGGTATCTGGAGTAGTAGGCTCTATAGTGGCTACTACTGCAGTATCACTACCATCCTTTATAGTTATGGGTATAATCATTCATTTTTTAAACAAGTTCGAAGATTCTCCTTATAAGGATTGGTTTTTTATCGGGATAAGACCAATAGTATTAGGCCTTATTGCATCGGCTGCAGTGTCAGTAGCTGTGGATGCTTTTATAGATGTAAAATCTGTAATTATGAGTATAATTATATTTTATATTGTGTCTTTTAAAAACTTAAATCCAATATATGCTATTATACTGGCAGGAATAACAGGAGTAATATTCTATTAACAGGGGGATGAGAATATGTTTTTAAAGATGTTTATAACCTTTTTTAAAATAGGGGCTTTCACAATTGGTGGAGGTTACGCTATGATACCTATTATTCAAGAGGAAATAGTGAATAAGAAAAAATGGATAAAGGAAGATGAATTTTTAGATGCCATTGCTATAGCACAAAGTTCCCCTGGACCTATTGCCGTAAATACTAGTATTTATGTTGGACATATTTTAGGTGGAGTTAAAGGGGTTTTGGTTTGTGCACTAGGTACCATATTGCCTTCCTTTTTAATAATACTTTTAATTGCTACAGTATTTTTTCAATATAGAAACAACCCAATTATAGAGAAGGTTTTCTTAGGTGTACGTCCAGCAGTGGTGGCATTAATAGCTTCAGCAGTATATAAATTAATGAAATCTTATAATTTCACCTATGCAAAATTATTTATAGGTTTATTAACAATTTTTGCTATAGTATTTTTAAGTATTAGCCCTATTTATTTAATATTAGTTGGTGGTATAGGTTCCATAATATACTATAAAAGAAAGGGGAATATAGAAAAATAATTTCTTTACAAATTGGCATAATTGTGCTATTCTTCTTTAGTGAATTGGATTTTTAGGTGGAAATCATGGTATAATATATAAGGATTATTTAATTATACTGATAAATTTGTATTCATATATTAGGTTAAGGATTTGGAAAGGAGGTAAAATAATGTTAGAAAAATTATCATTTTTGGAAACTAAATATAAAGAACTAAGTCAGAAGATAATCGATCCTGAAATTATAAATAATATAGAGGAATGGCAAAGATTGGTTAAAGAACATGCAGATGTGGAACCAATTGTAATGAAATATAGAGAGTATATGAAAGCTCAAAATACCCTTGAAGAAGATAGAGAGATGTTACAGGAAAAATTAGATGATGAAATGAAGGAAATGTTAAAAGAAGAAGTAAGTGAATATGAAGAAACTGTAGAAAGACTAGAAGAAGAGTTAAAAGTACTTCTTATACCAAAGGATCCAAATGATCATAAAAATGTTATTGTAGAAATAAGAGCAGGTGCAGGAGGAGACGAAGCTGGATTATTTGCAGGAGATCTGTTTAGGATGTATAGTAGATATGCAGAAAGACAAGGGTGGAAGGTTGAGATCATGAGTACTAGTGACCAAGGTATTGGTGGATTTAAGGAAGCTATATTTATGATAAAAGGTAAAGGTGCTTATAGTAGATTAAAATATGAGTCCGGTGTTCATAGAGTTCAAAGGGTCCCAGATACAGAATCTAGTGGTAGAATCCATACATCTACAGCTACAGTGGCAGTACTACCTGAAGCGGAAGATATAGATTTAGAAATAAATCAAAATGAAATAAGGATAGATGTATTCCGTTCCTCTGGAAATGGTGGACAGAGTGTTAACACTACTGACTCAGCAGTTAGAATAACTCATATTCCTACAGGAATGGTAGTATCCTGTCAAGATGAAAAATCCCAACATAAAAACAGGGATAAGGCAATGAAGATTTTAAAGACTAGACTATATGATAAGATGTTATCAGAACAACATAATGAAATAGCAGAGGAAAGAAGGAGCCAGGTAGGTACAGGAGACAGATCCGAAAGGATAAGAACCTACAATTTCCCTCAAGGAAGAATAACAGATCATAGAATCAATAAAACCATCCATCAATTAGAAAACTTCCTAGACGGAGATATTGATGAGATGATAGAAGGCTTAATAACCACAGACCAAGCAGAAAAACTAAAACAAGTAGGTTAATAAGACATAAGACAGGGATACGAATAAGACAAGGAACCAAATCTTGTCTTATTTTATTTTCGGACAAGGGGACGGTTAACTTGTCCGCGTTCAGAATATTCTGACCATAACCCTAATATATAAAAAATTAAAATTTTAAAGGATTTTATATGTTTTATGTAGAATTATAGTGGGGATAGGAGATCTTTTATTGAAATTAGCATGGAAAGGGGGATCTTGTGGCTAGATATAAGCGAATATATAGTGAAACGGGTATTTATCATGCGATGTCCAGGGGAAATAATAAGAATGATATATTCATTGATGCGGAAGATAAGGAGAAATATTTAAATATATTGGTGGAAAA
>JAAZMG010000257.1 GCA_012798935.1 Tissierellia bacterium
TAAAATAGGTTTAAGCTTAGGATGTAAATACTCTATATTATCTGGATTATTTTTATTTTCAATATATTGAGGGATTTGATCCATAGGTCCTGGCCTAAATAAAGAATTTGCAGCTATTAAGTTTTCAAACATATTAGGTTTTAATTCTTTTATAAATTGCCTCATACCAGCAGATTCAAATTGAAATATTCCTAAAGTTTCTCCTTTAGCAAACATTTCTAAAACTTCAGGGTCTTCATAATCAAAATTGGAAAAGTCTATTTTTATTCCATGGTTCTTTTCGATCAAATTTATTGCATCTCGAATTACCGTAAGAGTCCTAAGACCTAAAAAGTCCATTTTTAATAATCCTAGTTCTTCCAATTCTATCATATTGAATTGAGTGATTATAGCATCTTTATTTCTTGCTAAAGGTACATAGGTAGTAACAGGTTCTTTTGATATTAATACCCCTGCTGCATGGGTAGAGGTATGTCTAGGCAGCCCTTCTACCGCTAGGGCCAAATCTATTAAATTCTTTACTTCTTCTTTAGACTGATATAACTCCCTTAAAGTCTTGTTCATATCTAAAGCTTTAGATATGGTAATACCCAATTCCATAGGTATTTGCTTTGCAATATAATCTACCTCTCCATAGGACATATTAATAGCTCTTCCCACATCTCGTATAGCACCTCTAGCCGCCATAGTTCCAAAAGTGGCAATTTGAGCCACCCTATTCTCTCCATACTTTTTCACTACATAATCTATAACTTCTTCTCTTCTTTCATAACAAAAATCTATATCTATATCTGGCATAGACACCCTTTCAGGATTTAAAAATCTTTCAAATAATAGGTCATATTCTAAAGGGTCTATATCTATAATTCCTAAAGCATAAGATACAATACTTCCTGCTGCAGAACCTCTTCCTGGTCCTACCATTATACCATTGTCCTTGGCAAATTTAATAAAATCCCATACTATTAAAAAATAATCTACATATCCCATTTGAACTATAGTATTAAATTCAAAATTAAATCTATCCTTTATTTCTGAGGTAATGGTTTTATACCTTTTTTGTAAGCCGTCTATACATAGTTCCTTTAAATATTCTACATTAGTATATCCTTCTGGAACCCTATATTCTGGCAAATGTAATGTTCCAAAATCTATTTCTACATTACATCTTTCGCTTATTTTTACTGTATTTTCTAAAGCTTCTTCCACATCCCCAAATATACTTTTCATCTCATCGTAAGATTTTAAATAAAATTCATTTGTAGGAAATTTCATTCTATCTGGTTCATATATAGTTGCTCCTGTTTGGATACATAGAAGAACATCATGAACTAAAGCATCTTCTTTTTTTAAATAATGAACATCATTAGTTGCTACTAAAGGTATACCTGTTTCATTACTCATTTTTATAAGTAGGTCGTTAACCTGTCTCTGTTCTTCTATGCCATGGTCTTGAATTTCTAAAAAAAAGTTATTTTCTCCAAATATTTCATTATATTTAAGGGCTATTTCTTTGGCCTTTTTATAATTTCTATTTAATAAATGTTTCTGAACCTCTCCTCCTAGACATGCAGATAGAGCTATAATCCCTTCACTATATTTTGCTAATATATCATGGTCTACCCTTGGCTTATAATAGAATCCATTTATATATCCTTCTGAAACTATTTTCATTAAATTTAAATAACCGGTATTATTTTCAGCTAAAAGAACCAGATGATATTGGTTTTTATCCTTTGGTTCTTTTTCCGTATATTTATTTATAGCAACATAAACTTCAGAGCCTAAAATAGGTTTAATACCCCTTTTATTAGCCTCTTTGTAAAATTCTATTACACCAAACATAGAGCCATGATCTGTTATAGCTATACTATCCATGCCTAGTTCCTTTGTTCTATCCAAAAGGTCTGTTATTCTATTAGCCCCATCTAGTAAACTGTATTCTGTATGCACATGAAGATGGATAAATTTATTCTTATAAGCCATTATAAAACCCTTTCTAAATGTATTTATATATTTATTCTATCATAAATAAAAATATTGAGTAGATATAAAAAGGGACTTTTTCTGTCCTCTTTTATATGTCATTTACTATTCTGATTTTTCCATATGTCTTATATTTGATTCTTTTAGAAAATCTTCATAATCTATAAGCTCAGAATATAATTTGTTTGCTACAAAGTAAAAAAATATCCTTATAAAAGAATGTTAATTGAATATATATTATTCTTCATTTTATGATAAAATAGATATATTAAATAGTTTGGAGGTATAAGATGAAAAATATAATCGTTACAAATAACAAGTATGTATATGAAAAATATAAGGATAATTTCGAAATAATATTTGATGAGAGCTTTTCTTATCTAGATGTGTTGTCCTATGTAAGGGACAAAGTCCATGAAGGGCATGAACTAGCTACTCATCCTTTGTCAGGTAGTGTAAAGCCTAATGAAACTCCCTATAAAACTATAATGATAAGTGAAAAAAAGGGAGTTTTGGATTTCAATAGTTTAAAAATTATCGAAGATAGTATCGCTACAGCTAAAAAGTTCATAAGCTATAAACCTACACCTAATTGGACTGAAAGCATTCTAGATGATTTTAGGGTTATAGACTTATCTTTAATTGAAAATGTAATTAACAAACTAAACCATATATAAAAAACAATAAATCCCTCTCTTTAAAGAGAGGGATTTATTGTTTGATATTCTTTTGTCATTCATAGGTCTAATTATACATCCTTTAATCCATGTTCTATCAATTCAGCTAATTCCTCAATAGCTTCTTTAGCATCTTCCCCTTTGGCTATTAAGGTTATTTCCTCACCATTGAATGCTCCCAAGGACATAACTCCTATAATACTCTTCCCATCTACTTTTGTTCCTCCTGATTCTATATAGATATTACTAATAAACTTATTTGCTGTCTGTACAAATACTGCAGCTGGCCTTGCATGTAGTCCTACTTCATTATTTAAAATTACCTTTTTTTCTATCATGATTTATTCTCCTTTCCCTTTAGATCTTCTGCAATTTCATCTATTCTTCTAAGTCTATGATTTACTCCAGATTTTCCTACAGGTGGCTCGAGCATCTTTCCTAATTCTTTCAAACTAGCTTCTCTATATTTTAATCTTAATAAAGCTATTTCTTGCAAATTCTTAGGAAGCTTTTCAATTCCAATTCTGTTGTCTATATACTGGATGTTTTCAACCTGCCTTAAAGATGCATTTATGGTTTTGCCTAGATTTGCAGTTTCGCAATTTACAAGCCTATTAATATTATTTCGCATATCTTTGAAAATTCTAATATCCTCAAATTTTAATAGGGATTGATGGGCACCTATTATATTTAATATATCTGCTATTTGTTCCCCTTCCTTTAGATAAACTACATGGTTTTCTTTTCTAATAACTATTTTAGAATTTAAATTAAAGGAATTTATAATATTTGAAAGATCCTCTCCATGTTCCTCCCTATTAGTTACAAATTCTA
>JAAZMG010000258.1 GCA_012798935.1 Tissierellia bacterium
TATATGATAGGATTGAATACCCACAACCTACACTATTCTTAGCCGTTGAACCAAAGGCAAAAGGAGATGAAGAAAAGATTGGTACTTCTTTAAATAGATTAACAGAAGAAGACCCAACCTTTATAGTTGAAAGAAATTCAGAAACAAAACAACTATTAATTGGTGGGCAAGGTAATATGCAATTAGCAGTTATAGTGGATAAATTAAAAAATGCCTTTGGGGTAGAAGTAAATTTAACCAGTCCAAAGGTAGCTTATAGAGAGACCATTAAGGGTACTGCTAGTGTCCAAGGAAGACATAAGAAACAATCTGGTGGAGCTGGACAATATGGAGATGTCCATATTAGATTTGAGCCTATACATGATGAAGAGGAAGATTTTATATTTGAGGAAGAAGTATTTGGTGGAGCAGTTCCTAAAAACTTTTTCCCAGCGGTAGAAAAAGGTTTAAGGGAATCCATTGAAGAGGGAGTTCTTGCAGGGTATCCAGTAGTAAATTTAAAAGCTACATTATTTGATGGGTCATACCATCCTGTAGATTCCAATGAGATGGCATTTAAAATTGCAGCCTCCCTTGCATTTAAGAAAGGTATGGAAGCAGCTAAACCTATATTGTTAGAGCCTATTATGAAGGTAGAAGTATTAATTCCCGAGAACTATATGGGAGATGTAATGGGAGATATGAACAAGCGTAGAGGTAGAATTCTTGGTATGGAGCCACAAGCAGATGGTTCTCAATTAGTTATAGCAGAAGCACCACAAGCAGAATTGTTTGAATATGCTATAGATCTAAGAAGTATGACTCAAGCAAGAGGAAGTTTCACTATGGAATTCATTAGATATGATGAAGTACCTTCAGAGATTTCTCAAAAAATAATAGAAGAAACTAAAGCTGAAAAAGAATAAAAAATATATTAAAATATGTGAAAAAGGTTCGATTGAGCAATCGAACCTTTTAATTTATATAATTTTAAAATTCAATTGTTTTATTTTAAAATCGTATAGAAAAGTAAAATAGGGAAAGTATAAAATTAAAACAAATTAGGTATTGCAAAAAATATAAAAATAGGTAATAATATATAGTAAAGGACAAAGAAAGTCAAAGTCGGAAAGGTGATAGTATGCCAGGAATAAGTAATATTATTGAAAGGTTTATAAAGGAAATGTTAGAGGAGGCGGAAGATGGAATAATAGAGATAGGGCGAAATGATTTAGCTGAGCAATTTGGTTGTGCCCCTTCTCAAATTAACTATGTGCTGACCACCAGATTTACCCCATATAGGGGATATTATATTGAGAGTAGAAGAGGTGGGGGTGGGTATATAAAGATAGTGAAGGTAGGACTTGAAGAAGATGAAGGTATGGAAGATTTAATGATTAATGCTATAGGAAATTCCGTTACTAAAAACAAAGCATATCATATAATTGAAGGATTAATTGAAGAAGAAGTAATTACATTAAGAGAGGGGAGCCTAATGAAAGCAGCTATTGAGGATATCGCTTTAGGTAGTGTTACTTCCGGGAGGAATTATTTACGGGCAGATATACTTAAAAATATGCTTCTTATTCTAATGAGATAATCAGGAGGGGTAATATGTTGTGTCAAGTTTGTAATAAAAACAATGCTACTGTTCA
>JAAZMG010000259.1 GCA_012798935.1 Tissierellia bacterium
AAGCTCCAATACTTAAATTTTTAAGGAAGAAAAGAAAAAAAGAGCCAATCCCAATGGACTGACTCTCCCTCACCCTTCACCCACCCTATCGAGTACTCCCATCATAAAGCTATTATAAGGTTGGTGCCGAGTACTTTTACATATTCAAGATATTGTATATTAGAACAGCTGCCTCTTCTCTTGTTAAATTATCTTTTGGTCTAAAGTTTCCTTCTCCACTTATAAGTCCCAGTCCTTTAGCAATTGCTACATGTCCTTTTAAATTAGTTGATATTTTATCTGCATCGTCGTACTCTAACTTATATATATCTTCTAAATTCTCTAATGGTTCCTGTCCAAAGGCTCTAACTATATACTTTATAGCTTCTTCTCTAGTTACTTTTGCTTTCATGTTTTTTTCTTCTTTTTTTAGCATACCTTCATGAATAAGTCTTTCATACATATAGTTTTTATCTTCATGCAAATAATACATACCCTTGGTTTGGACAAGTAATTGGAAAAATTCTTCCTGGGTTATTTCTTGTTTTGGTTTGAATTCTTCTCCTTCAAATAAAACAATATAATCTTGTAATTTTTGTATCTGATTTTTAGCAAAACTATTTTCTATATCTTTATATCCTTTTATAGTTGCTTTTTTCGCTAATTCCTCTCTATTATCTATTACTTTCGCCTCTTTAGCGTCAACTGTTAAATATTTATCTTTAAAATCATATACTAGTTTAACATTATCTTTTTCTTCTTCATTGTTTTCTGTTTGATATTCTAAAACTAGTTCTCTATTTTCTAACAATGTCTCTTTAGCCTTATCTTTTTGTATTATATTTTCCGGAGATTCAAATTCTAAATCAGTCCAGTTATAATTATATGATAATATATCCCCTGTAACATTGCTTAAAACTATATTAAAACCATCATTTTCAACTTTAACACCATTTTCTTTTCTTACGAATGGAAAACTTGATATATTATTATCACTATAAATTAAATCTTCATTTTCATCCTTTACATACTCTACTTCTTTATACTTTTCAGGACTACTATTCTTTATTAATTCATTTACTCTTTTAAATAATTCTTCTTTACTATATTTTGGCTCTTGTTCTTCGTCTTCTCTCCAATTTCCAGGATTGGAAAAGTTTATAACTTCCCCTGTCTTAGCATTTATTGTTGTACTAGTACCACTACCATGATTTCCAACATGTTTCATAACCATTACTTCCCATACATAAATATCTTTTTCTTTATCGCCCATCAGTCTATAATTTTCTATTTCATATTCTTTTCCTAATTTAAATGTATCTATTATTCTTTCTCCTGCTTTTTTTCCACTAATTATCTTTTTGGAATTTATTAATTTATTTTCTTCTTCAGTTGATATCCTTTCCATAGTCCTATAGGACATACCCCCATATATCGGATATGTAAATTTATATAGGGTACTCAGCATATCTCCTGTCTTGGCATCAACTGTCTTATCCATATCTATTATACTATATCCTAAGTATGATTCTGAATCTTTATCTGTTTCTTTTACTTTATATAGTAGTTCTAAATCTATATTATCCTTATATATTTTTTTTGCTTCATCTTTTGATATGATATCTTTTGTGTCTGCAAATTTTAAATCTTTTTCCCAACTTATATTAAAACTATTTACTTCTCCGGTCTGAGTATCTACACTAATATGTACATTGTTTTCATTAAATAATATATCATTTTCTGTCCTCACAAAACTATAACTATATTCTCTTAAATTATTTCTACGATATGTACCATAAATAGTATCTTCATCTTCAGATTTGATTTTACCTAATATATCTGGGTACAATTTTTTTATAAAATCTTTAGCAATTTTTTCTCCTTGCTCTCTGGTTATTTTAGGAAACCTATAAACTCCTGCATCTCTATCAGTACTATATGCACTTTTCCAATAACCTATTATATTCCCCTCTTCATCGATATCCACACCAATATGTTTGTTTTGGCCGCTCCAAGATAAATTTGTAATATTCTTACCATTGTAGGCCTCATACTGATGTTTATCAAAATGCTCATACTCATCCCCTATTTTAAATAGGGTTTTTATCCTTTGAATATTTTTGCTTGAATCATCTTCCTCTGCAAATCCACTTAATGGCATGCATGTAACCAATAGTGTTAGTATCATTACAAACATTAAAAATTTTAGTTTTATTTTTGGCATAATATCCCCTCCTGTACATAGTATATCATGTTTTTATTTAATTAACCATATAATGGAACACCCCATAAGTATTTCTACCTGTGAGATGTCTAGTTTTACCTAGTTTGCAAGTTTCGACAAAAGTCGGGTGATACCGGGTACTAATAAGGTACTTGTATACTCTCGAGTATATTCATATAATTTCCCCCTGTTTATTAATAATAATTTGTTCTTTAACAGGTGTATCTTCTATAATTTCTCCATCTCTACATACAATCATCCTTTTAGTATGCTGTGCTATATCCGGTTCATGAGTAACCATTATAATAGTTACCCCCTCTTCATTCAGTTGTTGAAATATACCCATTATTTCATTCCCCGATTTGGTGTCTAAATTTCCTGTAGGTTCATCTGCAAAGATTACAGAAGGATCATTTACTAACGACCTAGCAATAGCAACTCTTTGTCCTTGTCCACCTGAAAGTTCATTAGGATTATGATTCATTCTTTCTTTTAATCCCACTCTTTCTAAAGCTTCAATAGCCCTTTCCTTCCTTTCTTTAGCAGAAACTCCAGCATAAATCATAGGAAGCTCTACATTTTTTAAAGCACTTATACGAGGAATTAAATTAAAAGATTGAAAAATAAATCCTATTTTTTTATTACGAATTACAGCAAGCTCATTGTCGTTCATATTTTGAACACTTTCCCCATCTAATTCATAGATACCTTCTGTTGGTTTATCCAAACATCCTAGTATATTCATAAGTGTGGATTTCCCAGATCCTGAAGGCCCCATAATAGATACAAACTCCCTTTCCTGTATTTGTAAATTAATATTTTTTAAAGCTTCTACACATATACTTCCTGTTTTATACACTTTCTTTAAATTTTTTATTTTAATCATATTATATCACCTTGTCCACCATGACCTGATCTCCATCTTTTATTTCTTCCGTTGGATTTAATATAACTTCATCTTTCTCTTTTACATCTCCTATAATTTCCAGTGAAAAGTCACTTTCTATACCCGTATTTATTTTATGTTCTTTTACTTTTCCATCTTTTACAGTAAAAATAATTTTGTCCCCATTCTTTTGAGTAAATATTGCCTCATAAGGAACTGTTAGAACATCGTCTTTCTTTTCCGTTAAAATATCTAATTTCGCAGAAAATCCGGGTTTTAAAAATTCATCATTATTTTCAATATCTACTTTTATTTCTACTACACTTTCTTTTCCTTCACTTCCATCTATTTGTTTTGCAATTGAGCCTACATATTTTACCTTGCCTTCATATACTTTTTTCTCAAAAGAATCTCCTGTAATCTTTACAGGATCCCCTACCTTTATTTTACTTGCATCATATTCATTCATATCCACTACAACCTCTAAATGGTCTATATCTTGAATAGACATTAAAGTCACATGGGACTCTATAATTCCACTTTCTGAAATATTAGTATCTACAATAGTCCCTGTAATAGGACTTTTTATAGTATATTTCATTAAATCCTTTTCTAATTTTGCTGCTTCTAATTTAGCTAGTTCTACCTTTTGATTTTGAATAATAATTTCATTTTCATGATTAGAATTTTTTAATCTTTCTTCTGCTAAAAGATAGTCATTATACAACTCTTTCATATCATTTTCTGATTTTTCAAAATCTGTTTTGCTAATTGCACTTTCTTCATATAAACTTTTATTTCTTTCATACATTTTCTTTGCATCTTCATATTTTATTTTTGCATTAGATAGGTTGATTTCAAGTTCTGTATTCCCTTCTTTTTGCAGCTGTTTCAAATTTTCTTCTTCCATAGAAAGTCTTAATTCTGCATCTTTAATTTTATATTGAATATTTGTTTCTTCTAATTTCATCAATACCTGCCCTTTTTCTACTTTATCCCCTTTTTGAACAAACATCTTTTCTATTTTTTCTTCAACATCGGATACAACATCTCTTTTATCCATAGAAAATATTTTCCCTGTCGCTTGAATATGAGATTCTATATTCCCTTTTTTAATAGGCGTAGTCTGAACCATCGTTTGAATAGGCTTTTTGTTTTTAATTGCCACTTTCCATCCTACAATTCCTATTAAAATAATTAGTCCCAAGGTAATGATAATTATTTTCTTCTTTTTCCCCATGCCCGAATCCCCTTTCTTAACATACAGCATAATTATACATACTCTTCTTTATTTTATATTAAGCTGTACCAAAATACAATCAATATTACATCTAATATTATATTAAACAAAAAATATCCCATAGGTATTTCTACCTGTGAGATATTCATTTTTTACCTTATCCCAAGTTTCCCCTTCTAATCAAATTTTAATTGTAAACTGCAAAAGAATGTATGATTAAATTGTATTATTAAAATATAAAATTTTCATTGGTAAATACAAGAAAAGGAAGCCTTGAACTATAGTAATTCAAGACTTCTTTTTCTTTTTTCCTTAAGTTGATGACATTGGATATTGGGTACTGTTGCTTCCAAAAACCTTATCATCCATGCCAACATACACCCCATATGAAATTAAAGTTTCGACAAAAGTCGGGCACTGCTGGATATCTTTATAAGATTTGTTTCTTTAGCTTTTCTATTTCTTCAATATTAAGCCCCGTTAGTTCAATAATATCTTCTGTGTCAAATCCCTTTTCTATTGCCCT
>JAAZMG010000260.1 GCA_012798935.1 Tissierellia bacterium
GCTGGATTATTACAATCCAATGCTTTAATAAAAAGTCGACCTTTTAGGGCACCTCATCATACTGTATCAGCTACATCGTTAATAGGTGGTGGAAGAATACCCAAACCTGGCGAGGTATCTTTGGCTCATAATGGGGTTCTTTTTTTGGATGAAATACCAGAATTTAAAAAAGAGGTTTTAGAAGTATTAAGGCAACCTATGGAGGATGAGATGGTTACTATATCTAGGATAAATGCAACTCTTACCTATCCGTCCAAGTTTATGATGGTAGCTAGCATGAATCCTTGTCCTTGTGGTTACTTGGGAGATCCTTTTCACAATTGCACTTGCTCTCAAAGTAGTATAGATAGGTATCTAGGCAAGATAAGCAATCCTCTTTTGGATAGAATTGATATTCATATTGAGGTACTACCAGTAGAATATAGGGAGCTAAGGGGAGAGGGGATACAGGAGAAATCTAAGGACATAAGATATAGGGTAAATAAGGCAAGAAAAATCCAGTTAGAAAGATATAAAGAGGATAATATATATAGCAACTCTCAATTAAACCCAAAAGGTATTAAAAAATACTGTAAACTTAATAAAGAGGCCGATAAAATAATGAAGAATGCTTTCAAAAAATATAGATTTAGCGCTAGAACATATAATAAAATTTTAAAAGTAGGTAGGACAATAGCTGACTTAGATGGAGAGGACATAATATTGGAAAAGCATATTTTAGAAGCTATTAGATACAGAAGTTTTGATAATAAGTATTGGGGGTAAAATAATGTGAGGGAAATTTCCAATAGAGATGTTTTAATATGGCTAAATAGTTTAAAAATTGGGAATAAGAATATAGAGAATATAATGGAGCAGGTTCCACAATTAACAGATATTTGGACCTTCTCTTCTAGTCAAATATATAATTTAAAAGGTATTAAACCTAAAATAAAAGAAAAAATGGCTTTAAATCGTAATAGGGATTATATAGAAAAAATATTTATAGATATTGATAAACATAATATAAATGTAATTACTATTTTTGATAAAGAATATCCAAGAAATCTTTGCCATATATACGATAGTCCAAAAGTTTTATACACTAAGGGAGAAATTATTGAAGAAGATAACCTTTCAATAGCTGTTGTTGGTTCTAGGAAAGCTACTTCTTATGGGAAATGGGCTACGGGAAAATTTGTTAAAGAATTAGTTAAATTGGATGTAACTATTGTTAGTGGTTTGGCTCTAGGAATTGATGGTATAGCTCATAAAATAGCCTTAGAGGAAAATGGCAGGACTATTGGAGTATTAGGAAATGGATTAGATATAGTATATCCTAGGAGGAATAAAGACATTTATGAAGAAATTCCAAATAAGGGGGCTATAATAACAGAATACTTTTTAGGAGTACCTCCCTTAGCTTACAATTTTCCTCAAAGAAATAGAATCATTAGTGGATTATCTCTAGGAGTAATTGTTATTGAAGCTAAAGAAAGAAGTGGTTCATTGATAACTGCCCATCATGCTTTAGAACAAGGAAAAGAAGTTTTTTCACTGCCTGGTAATATAAATAGTATTTTTAGCAAGGGTACAAACAAACTAATTAAAGATGGTGCAAAGTTAATAATGGATATTGATGATATTATAGAAGAAGTGTATGAACTTCAAAAGAAGATAAAGATAAAAAAAGAAAAAGATATTGATTATTCTGAACTAAGTTCATTGGAAATAAAGGTTTTAGAATTAATTAAAGAAGGGCCTATTCATTGTGATAGTATTGCCTTTATTACTGGATTAGACATTTCTACTATATATAGCGTCCTAACAATATTGGAACTTAAAGGGATGATCAAGGAGCTGACAGGTAGGACATTTACTTTATCTTAATTAAAAGTTACTTGGAGGTGTAGTCATTGCAAAAGAATTTGGTTATAGTTGAGTCACCTGCAAAAGCAAAAACTATTGGAAAGTTTTTAGGGAAAGATTATAAGGTTAAGGCTTCTGTAGGACATGTGAGAGATCTGCCCAAAAGTAGCCTTGGAATTGATATAGAGAATAATTTCAAACCTAAGTATATAACCATACGAGGTAAGGGTCCTATAGTGCAAGAATTAAAAAAAGAAGCAAAAAAATCTGATAGAATATTTTTAGCTACAGACCCTGATAGGGAAGGTGAGGCTATATCATGGCATTTAGCCCATATACTAGGTATGAAAGAAGATGAACCAATAAGAGTTGAGTTTAATGAAATTACAAAGGATGCTGTATTAAATGCTATGAAGAGGCCAAGGGCTATAGATAGGAATCTAGTTGATGCACAACAGGCTAGAAGAATTTTAGATAGGTTGGTAGGTTATAAAATAAGCCCATTACTTTGGAGGAAGATAAAGAAGGGTTTAAGTGCAGGCAGAGTTCAATCAGTTACTGTTAAACTTATCTGTGATAAAGAAAAGGAAATAGAAGCTTTTATACCCGAGGAATACTGGAGTATAAAAGCTATATTGGAAGAAGATAAGACGCCCTTCGAAGCAAATTTTTATGGGATTGTAGAAAAGGGTAAGGACAAAAAAATAGAAATATCTAATGAAGAAGAAGTAAAGAAGATATTGGATACTATAGATAAGGACAATTTTATTGTAGATGAAGTAAAAAAGGGAACAAGAAGGAGAAACCCTTATCCTCCTTATACTACTAGTACCCTTCAACAAGATGCATCAAAGAAGTTGGGATTTTCCACTAGGAAATCCATGATGATTGCACAACAGCTTTATGAGGGTGTAGATATTAAAAAAGAAGGGACTATAGGTTTAATTACTTATATAAGAACCGACTCTACTAGGGTTTCAGAAGAAGCAGTAAATTTAACTAAATCTTATATTATTGATAATTATGGTAAAGCTTATAGTAATGGAGGAAAATTATATAATAATAAAGGTAAAAAAGAAGCCCAGGATGCTCATGAAGGTATAAGACCCACTTCTATATTGAGAAGGCCTGAGGATATAAAAAACTCTTTAACTTTGGATCAATTTAAATTATACAATTTAATATGGAAAAGATTTCTATCTTCCCAAATGAGCCCAGCAAAGTTTGACACTCTATCTGTTAAGATACTTTCAAATAATAATATATTTAAGGCATCTGGGTCAAAATTAAATTTTGACGGATTTTTAAAAATATACAATATGGAAGAAAATGATGATAAAGATGTAGAGATACCAATGCTTAAAGAAGGACAAAAGATTAAGGTAAATAAGATTCAACCTAATCAACACTTTACTCAACCTCCTTCTAGATATACAGAGGCTTCTTTAATTAAGACTCTAGAAGAATTGGGTATTGGTAGACCTAGTACCTATGCACCTACTATCTCTACAATACTAAATAGAGAATATGTAAATATAAGCAAAAAATCTTTTATGCCTACTGAGTTGGGAATTTTAGTAAATGATCTATTAGAAGAATATTTTGAAGGTATTGTTAATGAAGAGTTTACCGCTGATTTAGAGGAAAAATTAGATAGAATTGCAGAAGGGAAATATGCTTGGCAATTGGTAGTAGATGATTTTTATAAAAAATTTGATGTAGTTTTAAAAAAAGCAGAAGAAGAGATTGAGAAGATAGTAATTGAAGATGAAGTAACAGATGTAATTTGTGAAAAATGTGGTAAAAATATGGTGATTAAATATGGTAGATATGGTAAGTTTTTGGCCTGTCCTGGATATCCAGAATGTAAGAATACCAAAGCTATAGTCGATAAATTAGATATTCCTTGTCCTATTTGTGGAGGAGATATTGTCAGGAGAAGATCTAAAAAAGGAAGGCAATTTTATGGGTGTAGTAATTTCCCTGATTGTAATTTCGTATCCTGGGATGAACCTATAAAAGAAAAATGTCCTCAATGCAATGGGTCAATGGTAAAAAGAAAATCGAAAAAAGGAATAACAAAAAAATGTATGGACAAAGAGTGTGGCTATAGTAGAATAGAAAAAGAATAAAAATGTTCTGTACATTTTATTAAAAATATAGTAATCTATAAGATAGGTGACGAAATATTCTGAAAATATCAAGTTTTTAATATAATAGACATAATAGCGGGGTGTTGGTGAATGATGAATGGTACTACTATTGTAGCTATAAAGAAGGATAATGAAGTTGCCATAGCAGGTGATGGTCAGATAACCTTTGGAAATGCAACAATAATGAAAAATACTGCAAAAAAAGTTAGAAGAATATATAATGATAATGTTATAATTGGTTTTGCAGGCTCAGTAGCAGATGCTTTAACTTTGGCAGAAATTTTAGAAGAAAAGCTAGAACAGTATAGTGGTAACTTAAAAAGAGCTGCTGTTGAACTAGCCAAAGAATGGAGAAGGGATAAGGTTTTAAGAAAATTAGAGGCATTGTTAATTGCAGCAGATAAGGATAATTTACTCCTTATATCAGGCAATGGAGAAGTAATAGAACCAGAGGAAGGGGTTATTGCCATTGGCTCTGGAGGAAACTATGCTTTAGCCTCTGGAAAGGCTCTTCTTAAGTATTCAAGTTTAACTGCAGAAGAAATAGCAAGGGAGTCTATCCTTATTGCTTCATCTATTTGTATATATACAAATAACAATATAACTACCGAAGTTATTTAGGAGCGTGATATAGTGGAACAACTTACACCAAGACAAATAGTAGAAGAACTAGATAAATATATTATAGGCCAGAGGGAAGCTAAAAAAGCTGTTGCTATAGCTTTAAGAAATAGATATAGAAGAAATTTATTACCAAATGAATTTAAGGAGGAAGTAAAACCTAAGAATATTCTTATGATTGGACCTACAGGTGTAGGTAAAACTGAAATAGCAAGGCGATTATCCAAACTAGTAAAAGCGCCTTTTGTAAAGGTGGAAGCTACAAAATTTACGGAAGTAGGGTATGTAGGTAGAGATGTAGATTCAATGGTAAGAGATTTAATAGAAGATTCTATTAGAATGGTTAGAGTGGAAAAGATGAAGGAAGTTTATGAAAAAAGCAAAGTGCTAGCAGATGAAAAAATAATTGAAATACTAATTCCCTACCCGTTAAAGAAGAAAAATAATAATCCCTTGGAAGCATTATTTGGTGGTTTAGAGGAAGAAGATATCACAGATACAATAGATAAGGAAGTCATTTTGGATAAACGTAAGCAATTAAAGGATAAATTGATAAAAGGAGAGTTAGAAGATAAGATAATAGAAATAGATGTAGAGGATAACTATAATCCAACAGTGGAACTTTTTAGTGGACTTGGCATTGAAGAATATAATATAGATATGGGAGATATATTTGGAGATTTGTTACCTAAAAAGACTAAGAAAAAAAGAGTGACTATAAAAGAAGCTAGAAAAATTATTAATAATCAAGAAGCTGAAAAATTAATAGATATGGATGAAGTTGTACAGATTGGCATTAAAAAAGCTGAAGAAAGTGGAATAATTTTCATAGATGAAATTGACAAAATTGCAGGAAAAGATTATGGTGGCCCAGACGTTTCAAGAGAGGGAGTTCAGCGGGATATTCTACCTATAATAGAGGGCACAACAGTTATGACTAAGTATGGACCTGTTAAAACAGATCATATATTATTTATTGCAGCAGGGGCTTTTCATGTTTCAAAAGTTGGTGATTTAATACCTGAAATACAGGGAAGGCTTCCTATTAGAGTAGAATTAGAAAATTTAACAGAGGATAACTTTGTAGAAATTTTAACTAAACCTAAAAACGCAATAATTAGGCAATACCAACTTTTATTGGAAACCGAAGGAATTAGTTTAAAGTTCACAGAAGAGGCTACAAAGGCCTTAGCAAGAATAGCTTATGTTTCTAATGAACAATCAGAAAACATTGGCGCTAGAAGGCTCCAAACGGTTTTAGAGAAACTTCTTGAAGATATTTCTTTTGAAGCACCTTGTTTAGAAACTAAAGAAGTTATTGTAGACGAAGCTTATGTAAATAGTAAATTGATGGCTAATGCATACCAAAAAGATATATCAAAATATATATTATAAAATGAGGAGGATGTAGATGACTGAAAGTTTATTACAAAAAACTAGAAGATTAAACAAAACATTACAAGGCTCGGGCTCAAAGCCTGTTTCTTTTCAAGAATTAAGCAAGATACTTAGTCAAATACTAGATGCAAATGTGTATATTGCAAGCAAGAAAGGCAGAGTATTAGGTTATGAACTATCAACTGGATTTGATTGTGATATTATACAAGCTGAAGTTGTAAAAGAAAAAAGATTTCCAAAGAAATATAATGATCAGTTGCTAAAAGTAGAGGAAACTAAAGAAAATGTAGAGGAAATTACAGAATGTGTATTTGATGAAGTTTCAGAATGTGATTATCCTAATAAAATTGTTACTATAATCCCAATTAATAGCGGAGGCTCAAGGTTAGCAACTTTGGTTTTAGCCCGTTTTGGTAGAAAATTCACAGA
>JAAZMG010000035.1 GCA_012798935.1 Tissierellia bacterium
CATCTTCATATCCACAAATAAAAAGATTCACAAGCTCTTTGTTATGTGGATAATTTTGTTGATATAAATTCTTATTTTTGATATTATTAAATAAGCATGTTGATATATTTTTTATTTAAATATTCTTTACTTATACACAATTTGTGGATAAATTGTGTATAAGTCAGTATTTTGTTTTTTACTTTTAAACTCAATGCTTTGATTTTACAAGCTTTATTATCCACATTTGTTTTATATATAACCTTGTTAATAAATTATACCTAGCATATCCTAAGTGCAAATAAACACAACTTGTTAATAGCTTATCCACAATTATTATACCAAATTTAATTTAAAATATAAGTTTTACTTTTGTATTTTTTGTGGATAATTTTGTTGATATTTTTATTCTTTAGTTATAAACAAACTATATAATGGTTATAATTTACAATAAAATAGGAGGATCGTATAGAATGGTTTCAAATTTAGATAATACCTGGAACGAGGTTTTAAATTTAATAAAGGTAGAATTAACAGAAGTAAGTTTTAATACTTGGCTTAAAACCATTAAACCTATTACTATTACAGAAGATAGGTTTCTTCTTGCTGCCCCAAATGAATTTACAAGAGGTATTTTAGAAGGTAGATACTTAAATCTAATAAAAAATGCAGTAACTCAAACTACAGGAGAGGAATATATTATTCAGTTTACAATTCCTGGAGAAGAAATAATTGCGAATGTTGGACAATCTATATCTATAGATAATAGTATAGAAAATAATCAAAGATCTCAGCTAAATCCTAAGTATACCTTCGATACTTTTGTTATTGGAAATAGTAATAGATTTGCCCATGCCGCTTCTTTAGCAGTAGCAGAAGCTCCAGCTCAAGCATATAATCCTCTCTTCATCTATGGTGGTGTAGGCCTAGGAAAAACTCATTTAATGCATGCTATTGGACATTACATACTTAGTCAAGGCTATGAATCTAATGTAGTATATGTATCATCAGAAAAATTTACCAATGAATTGATAAATTCTATTAGAGATGATAGAAATAATGAGTTTAGGAATAAGTATAGAAATGTTGATGTGTTATTAGTAGATGATATTCAGTTTATAGCTGGTAAAGAAAGTACTCAGGAGGAATTTTTCCACACATTTAATGCTTTACATGAAGCTAATAAACAAATAATAATTTCTAGTGACAGGCCTCCAAAGGAAATACCTACTCTAGAAGATAGACTAAGATCTAGATTTGAGTGGGGTTTAATAGCAGATATACAAGCACCAGATTTAGAAACAAGAATTGCCATACTTAAGAAAAAAGCAAAAATTGAAAATATTAATGTGCCAAATGATGTTATGTTATATATTGCAACAAAAATTAAATCAAACATTAGAGAGTTAGAAGGAGCATTGATAAGGATTGTTGCCTATTCATCTCTAACAAATAAAGAAATAACTGTAGAACTAGCTGAGGAAGCTTTAAAAGATATTATTTCTAATAATAAACCTAGACAAATAACAACAGATTTAATCAAAAACATAATATCAAAAAACTTTAATATAAAAATGGAGGATTTTAATTCAAAAAAGAGAACTAGGGCAATTGCTTATCCAAGACAAATAGCCATGTATTTAACGAGAGAACTAACAGATCTTTCATTGCCCAAAATTGGTGATGAATTTGGAGGAAGAGATCATACAACTGTAATACATGCTTACGACAAAATTGAGTCTGAAATAAAAGAAAGTGATGAATTTAAAAATAAGATAGATGAATTGGTTAAAGAAATAAAAGGAGAATAACTAACAATAATTGTGAGTATGTATGTTAATAATTTGTTAATAATTAAATAAAATAAATTTATTTTATCTGGTGGGGATAACTTCAGTATTATTAAGTAGTTATTATATAAGTATCAACAGTTTATTAAATCCATTAAATTGCTAATTCTATATTCTAAACATAGTTATTCACATACTAACAAGTCCTACTACTATTACTACTATATAATATATTCTTCTTTATCTATAACAATCATAAATAAAAGGAGGTATTATCAATTGAGAATAGAAATAAATCAAAGAAGTTTAGCTAATCATATTAATATAGTACAAAAAGGTATATCTTCAAGAACTACATTGCAAATATTAGATGGGATACTATTAGAAACAGTTAACGGAAAATTAAAGTTAACTGCTACAGATTTAGAAATTGGGATAGAAACCTATGTAGATTGTAATATAATTGAAGAAGGTAGTATTGTTGTAAATTCTAGGATCTTTGGGGATATAATTAAAAAACTACCTGATTCCAATATTAACATTTTAGTAAAAGATAACAATATCAATATAAACTGTGAAAATTCAGAATTTAACATACTAGGTAATGGAGCTAATGAATACCCTGAACTACCTACTATAGTAAATCAAAATTCTTTTAGTATGCCTGTAGATCTATTTAAATCTGCTATTAGACAAACTGTATTTGCTACAACTCAAGATGAAACTAGGCCAATTCTTACAGGAGTATTGTTAGAAGTGGATAGAGGTATGGGTTCTTTCGTAGCTTTAGATGGATATAGATTAGCTCTTAAGAATATACCTATTGATTCAAAAGAAGATGTGAAAATAGTAATACCAGGGAGGGTATTAGGTGAATTAAATAAAATACTTGAAGATGATGAAAAAGAGCTAATAATAACTATAGCTCCAGGTCATGTAATATTTAATATAGGAGAAACTTTAGTATTTTCTAGACTGTTAGAAGGACAGTTTTTAAATTATAAAGATATTATAAGAAAAGACCATAAAACTAAAATAGTAGTAGATAGAAAGGCATTCCAAGATAGTTTAGAAAGAGCCTCATTATTAACAAAAGAAGAAAAAGCGAATTTGATTAAGTTAAATTTAATGGATGACCAAATTATAATAAAATCAAATTCCGAAATAGGTAATGTTCATGAACAAATTTCATCAGAGCATGAGGGAGATATAATCAATATTGCATTTAATTCCAAATATATTATTGATGGAATAAAGGTAATAGATGCAGAAGAGATAGAGCTTTATTTTATGGGAAGTTTAAATCCATGTATAATAAAGCCGGTAAGTGACGACAACTATACTTACTTAGTATTGCCTGTACGATTAGCTCAGGAGGATTATTAAATGAAGGAAATAGAAATTAATACGGATACTATAAAATTAGACCAATTGCTAAAGTTTGCTGGAATTGCTCAAACTGGTGGTCAAGGTAAATTGATTATAGAAGAAGGAATAGTTAAAGTAAATGGGAAAACCGTTAAAAAAAGAGGTAAAAAGATAAAAAGGGGCGACTTTATAGAAATAAAAGACATAGATAAATTTATTGTGATATAATGAAATAGGTTTATACAATAAAACCTCAACCTTTTTGGTTGAGGATATTTATGACTTAAGAAGTATTTTTGAGAGGTGCTTTAGTTGAATATAGAAAGTATTAAACTTATAAACTTTAGGAATTACAACAGTTTAAATATAAGTCTAAATAAGGAAACAAATGTGTTTATTGGGAAGAATGCCCAAGGGAAAACTAATCTTTTAGAATCTATATATATGTGTGCTACGGGTAGATCTTTTAGAACTAACAGGGATAAAGAAATAATTAACTTAAATAAAAACCAAGCTTATGTAGGGGCTAAAATTAAAGTGGATAAAGCTGAAAAATTTATAGAAATAAAAATGGAAAGAAATAAACAGAAAAGGATTCGTGTTAATAAAATCGAATTAAAAAATTTTAAGGAATTGTATAGTGGACTAAATGTAGTGGTCTTTTCTCCAGATGACTTAAAACTTATAAAAGACGGACCAGGGGAAAGAAGAAGTTTTTTGGACATGAGTATTTCTCAAATAAAGCCTGTCTATAAACATAATATAAATAGATACAATAAAATCTTATTCCAAAGAAACAATTTACTAAAGTCCAATAAAAAAAAATCTGACATTTTAAACTTATTGGAAATATTTGATTTGCAACTTGCAAAAATTGGAACAGAAATTATCATATCAAGAAATGTTTTTATAGAAGAACTATCAAAAATCGCAGAGGAGATTCATAAGAAATTAACATTAGAAAAGGAAAAATTGACTTTAAACTATATTTCTAATGTTAATTTTATGGAGCAAAATAAGGATATTATAGAAAAAGATTTTTTGACCAAATTAAAATTAAATACAAAGAAAGATTTATTTTTGGGTACTACAGAAATTGGACCTCATAGGGATGATATAGAAATAAAAACAAATAATATAGATGCTAGAACTTTTGCTTCCCAAGGCCAGCAAAGAACTATAGTTTTATCTATAAAGCTATCTGAAGTAGAGATAATAAAATTAGATAGGGGTAATTATCCTGTTATTTTATTAGATGATGTTTTTTCCGAACTAGATGAGGAGAGGAGGAAATATTTAACTATGTCTTTTAATGGGAAGCAGACAATAATTACCTCAACAGATGTTATTGATTTAGTTGATATGGAGGGAAAGAATAAATCCATATTTTATATAGAAAATGGGAATATACTACAATAAAGGGGTAGATCCAATGTTTTTACACATAGGTGGGAATATTACTATATTAGAAAAAGATATAGTTGCTATAATAGATGAGAGAAGTGTTAATAGTTCAAAGATTACAAAAGAATTTATTAACAATATGGTAGAAAATGGTCTTTTATATGATGGGGATGTTAATAATATAAAAACATATATAATTACCTGTGTTAAAAATGAAAGTAGAAAAGATATTAGACAATATGGTTTATATGCGTCTAGCATTTCATCTAAGACTTTATTTAAAAGAACTAAAGATATAGAAACTAGATAGGAGGTCAGATAAGTGGTTAAGGAAAATAATGGAAGAAAATACACAGCAGATGAAATTCAAGTATTAACAGGACTGGATCCGGTTAGAAAAAGACCAGGTATGTATATTGGAAGTACAGGGTCTAGAGGATTACATCATCTAGTATATGAGGTAATAGACAATAGTATAGATGAGGCCTTAGCTGGAGTTTGTGATTCTATTGAAGTAATAATAAATAAGGATAACTCTATTACTATAAAAGATAATGGATCTGGCATACCCGTGGAAATTCATCCCCAAACAGGAAAGTCAACAGTAGAAACAGTTCTTACTATTCTCCATGCAGGAGGAAAGTTTAATAATTCTGCATATAAGGTTTCTGGAGGTTTGCATGGTGTCGGTGTTTCTGTTGTAAATGCTTTATCCGAATGGTTAATTGCAACTGTAAGGAGAAATGGTAAAAAATATAGACAAAAATTTGAAAAAGGTGTACCTGTAACTGAACTTGAGATAGTAGGAGATTCTAATACTACAGGTACAACCATAGACTTTAGACCAGATAGAACGGTATTTGATGAAGTTAATTTTAATTTTGAAACATTGGAATATCGAATAAGAGAAATGGCCTTTTTAAACAAAGGAATCAAAATTACTTTAGAAGATAAAAGGGATAATAAAAGAAAAAAGTTTCACTATGAAGGAGGAATAAGATCTTTTGTTAAATATATAAATAAAAATAAAACTCCCATTCAGAAAGATATAATGTATTTTGAATCTGAAAAAGATGATACTATAGTGGAATTAGCACTACAATATACTGATGGATACTCAGAAAATGTATATACTTTTGCTAATAATATAAACACTCAAGAAGGTGGAACTCATTTAAGTGGACTTAGAACGGCTTTAACAAGATCTATAAATGATTACGGTAGAAAACATGGTTATTTAAAAGAAAAAGATGAAAATTTTCAAGGTGATGATGTAAGGGAAGGTCTATCTGCCGTTTTATCGGTGAAACTAAAGGAACCTCAATTTGAGGGACAAACCAAAACCAAATTAGGAAATAGTGAAACTAGAGGTATTGTAGAATCATTAAGCTATGATTTTTTAACTAATTATCTTGAAGAAAACCCTAAGGATGGAAAAATAATATTAGAAAAAACAATTAATGCATCAAGAGCTAGGGAAGCAGCAAGAAAAGCAAGAGAAATTTCAAGGAAAAAGAGCATATTAGATAGTACACCATTACCAGGAAAACTTGCTGATTGCCAATCAAGTGATATAGATATAACAGAAATATTCATAGTGGAAGGGGATTCTGCTGGTGGAAGTGCAAAGCAGGGAAGGGATAGAAATTATCAAGCTATACTTCCATTAAGAGGTAAAATAATGAATGTAGAGAAAGCAAGGTTAGATAGAATATTAGGATATGAAGAAATAAGGGCTATGATTACAGCCTTTGGTACTGGAATTGGTGACGAATTTGATATTAAAAAATTAAGATATGGGAAGATAATAATCATGACGGATGCGGATGTAGACGGTGCCCATATTAGAACATTATTATTAACCTTTTTCTATAGATATATGAGAGAGTTATTAGATAATGGTCATATATATATAGCTCAGCCACCTTTATATAAGGTATCAAAAGGAAGAGCCGAACACTATGTTTATAGCGATGATGAATTAGATAAAATTCTTAATGAAATAGGTAGAACTAATTATTCTATTCAAAGATATAAAGGTCTTGGAGAGATGAATCCAGAACAGCTTTGGGAAACTACAATGAATCCAGAAGGAAGAATATTGTTACAGGTGACGGTAGAAGATGGGATAGCTGCAGATGAAATATTTACTACATTAATGGGAGATAAAGTTAAACCGAGAAGGGAATTTATACAAACTAATGCAAAGTTAGTAAGAAATTTAGATATATAAGGGAGGTTTAAGATGGATAAGGATAAAGAAAATAATATAGTAGAAATAAATATAGAAGAGGAAATGAAAAAATCTTATCTTGATTATGCTATGTCTGTAATTGTAAGTAGAGCCCTTCCAGATGTTAGGGATGGATTAAAGCCTGTTCATAGACGAATACTTTATGCAATGAATGAACTTGGAATGAGCCCCGAAAAACAATATAGGAAATCTGCAAGAGTAGTAGGGGATGTTTTGGGTAAATATCATCCTCATTCTGATACATCTGTATATGATGCAATGGTAAGGCTTGCTCAAGATTTTAATACAAGATATCCCCTAGTAGATGGTCATGGAAACTTTGGCTCTATAGATGGAGATTCTCCAGCGGCTATGCGTTATACAGAAGTAAAGATGACCAAATTAACTATGGAAATGTTAAGGGATATAAATAAAGAAACTATAGATTATAGACCTAATTTTGATGAAACATTAAAGGAGCCTATTGTTCTACCTAGTAGGTTCCCAAACTTATTAGTAAATGGATCATCGGGGATAGCGGTTGGAATGGCCACCAATATACCTCCTCATAATTTAAAGGAAATAATAGATGGTATAATTATGATAATAGAAAATCCAGAAGCAGATATTGAGGATCTAATGACAGTTATTAAAGGACCAGATTTCCCAACAGGGGCTATGATGATGGGAAAGGATGGAATCAAATCCGCCTTTAAAACTGGAAGAGGAAAAATAAAGTTAAGAGCAGTTGCTGAAATAGAGGAATATAGCAAAGGAAGAAATAAGATAGTAGTAACTGAAATACCCTATCAGGTAAATAAAGCTAGACTAATTGAAAAAATAGCAGAACTTGTTAGAGATAAGAAACTTGAAGGAATTTCCGATTTAAGAGATGAATCCGATAGGGATGGTATGCGTATAGTAGTTGAATTAAAAAGAGATGCAAACCCTAATATAGTATTAAATAACTTATATAAACAAACCCAATTACAAACAACCTTTGGAGTAATAATGTTAGCTTTAGTAAACAATGAGCCTAGAATATTGAATTTAAAACAGGCTTTAACCTATTATTTAGAACATCAAAAGGAAATAATTACAAGAAGAACCCAATTTGATTTAAACAAAGCTGAAGCAAGGGCTCATATTGTAGAAGGTTTAAATATAGCATTGGATAATATTGATGAAGTTATTAATATTATTAGAAGTTCAAAAGAAGAGGCAATTGCAAAAGAAAGACTTATAAAAAGTTTTGGACTTTCTGAAAAGCAGGCACAAGCTATATTAGATATGAGACTTAGAAGATTAACTGGGTTAGAAAGAGAGAAATTAGAAGAAGAATACGAAGCTCTTATTAAAGAAATAAATAGGTTTAAAGAAATTTTATCTAGTGAAGCTTTAATATATGAAATAATTAAAGATGAGTTATTAGAGATTAAAGAAAAATATGGAGATAAAAGAAAAACTAGAATAATGCCTTCAGCTGATGAAATAGACATAGAAGATATGATTGAAAAAGAAGATGTTATAATTACTTTAACCCACTATGGATATATAAAAAGGATGCCAGAAGATATTTATAAAACTCAAAGAAGAGGTGGCAAAGGGATTACAGGGCTAACCACAAGAGAAGAAGATTTTGTTAAAGATTTATTTATTACATCAACTCATGATACCATTCTTTTCTTTACAAATAAGGGCAGGGTTTATACATTAAAAGCTTATCAGATACCTGAGGGTAGAAGACAGGCAAGGGGTACTGCTATAATAAACCTATTAAATTTAACAGGTGATGAGGAGATATCTGCAGTTATTCCAATACAAGAATATGATCCACAAAGTAATCTAGTATTAATAACTAAAAATGGAACTATCAAAAAAACAGCCTTAGATAGCTTTAAAAATATAAGAAAAAATGGAATAATTGCTATTAGTTTGAAAGAAGAGGATGAACTAATTGAAGTTAGAAAAACCGATGGCAAAAGAGAAATAGTAGTAGTAACCTCTAGTGGAATGTCTATTAGATTTAATGAAGAAGATGTAAGGACAATGGGAAGAGGTGCTATGGGTGTTATTGCTATTAAGCTAAAAGAAGATGATAAAGTAGTAGCAATGGATTTAGTAGAAGAGGGTAAATATTTACTAGTAGTAAGTGAATTTGGGTTTGGAAAAAGAACTCCTTTAAATGAATATAGAACACAGAACAGAGGAGGGGTAGGATTAAAAACCTATAATGTAAAAGAAAAAACGGGGAAATTAATATCTGCTAAAGTTATCGATGAAAATGATGAGATAATTATGGTATCAATGTCAGGTATTATAATAAGATTGAAAGCAAAAGATATCTCAGTAATGGGAAGAAGCACCCAAGGTGTTACCCTAATGAAAATAGACAGTGAAGACGATAAAGTAATGGCAGTAGCAAAATATGTGGAAGAAATTGAAGAGTAAATGA
>JAAZMG010000261.1 GCA_012798935.1 Tissierellia bacterium
AATACCTATTACTAATTTGGGAGCAATTATTACTCTAAAAGGGTTTGAGTATAAACTAGATAAGGTTAAGATAAAATTTGGTTCTACTTATGGAATAAGTAATAAAATAATAGGAGATAAAGCTCATGTAATTGTGCATGAAGGAGCATGTTTAGTTTTTGTTTCTAAGGATTAGATATAAAAGCAAGTTTAAATCTTTTTAGGTTTGAGCTTGCTTTTATTATTGTAACTAAATTTTAAATATAAGAATAAGATAGAGTAAAACGTATTATTTGGGGTGTTGTTTATGAACCGTTTTTATTATAAATATAAGCATAAATGTAAAATCAAAACAATTGTAGGAATTGCATTGAGTGTTATAGGAGTATTAATTATAATAAATATAATACCCATAGAATTTTTGCTTATATTAATAGGTATAGTATTGATTATAATGGGGTTTTTAATATTAAAGACAAAATAAGGCTTCCAGTTAATTTAATTTGGAAGCCTTACCTATTATAGTGACCTTTCAACATAACCAGATCTTAAACATCTAGTACAAACGTTGATTCTTTTAGTGCTACCATTTACTACAGCTTTTACTTTTCTAATGTTTGGAGTCCAACTTCTATTATTCTTTCTATTTGAAAAAGTAATCTTATTTCCGAATACTTTTCCTTTTCCACATACATCACATTTTTTTGCCATATGAACACCTCCTCAACTGATTAAAAAAATAATATATTGGTATATTTTATCTTTTTAGATTATAACATACTATATTTTAACATAAGGAACAATGAAAAGGCAACTAAAATTATAGAAAAGATAAATACTTTAAAGCCATTAGTTGAACTATTTAGTATTATAGGGTAAAATATACCCATATAGAATTATATACAATGAGGAGGCGATATTCCGTGCCAGCTAGGACAAATAATGAATATGGGTATATCAATATAGATGATAATGTTATTGCAACTATAGCAGGTCTTTCGGCTATGGAAAGCTATGGTATAGTAGGAATGGCGAGCAAAAACGCCACTGATGGTTTTTTTGAACTGTTAAAGTGGGATAATTTATCAAAGGGAGTTAAAATATACGCAGAAAAAGATGAAGTTTCAATTGATTTACATGTTATATTAGAATATGGGATGAGGATATCTGTTGTAGCTGAAAATATTATTGAAAAAGTAAAATTTAATGTAGAAAACCTAACAGGCCTTAAGGTAAATAAAGTAAATGTATATGTACAAGGGATTAGGGTTGAAAAGTAGTTGAAGGAGGTACTACAATTGAAGACTGTAAATATAGACGGTACTATGCTGAAAAAAGCATTCATTGGGGCTGCACAATTTTTAGAACAAAATAAAGAAGAAGTCAACGCATTAAATGTATTCCCGGTGCCAGATGGGGATACTGGTACTAATATGTCTTTAACTATGAAATCGGCAGTAAAGCAAATCTTAGACTTAGGGGAATATAGTGTTGGAAAGGTTGCAATAGCGGCAAGTACTGGTTCTCTTATGGGTGCAAGAGGGAATTCAGGTGTTATTCTATCCCAACTATTTAGAGGATTTGCTAATGGCTTAAAGGATAAGGAGACTGCGGATACTACTGATTTAGCAGAAGCTTTTAAATTGGCTGCCGACACCGCTTATAAAGCTGTTATGAAACCTACAGAGGGGACCATATTAACCGTAGCAAGGGGTTGTGCAGATTATGCATTGACCTTTGCAAGAGGCGAAAAGGATGTAATTATATTTTTAGAGAAGGTTATTCAGCATGGAAATGATGTACTTAATGAAACTCCGAATATGCTACCTGTTTTAAAACAGGCTGGAGTAGTTGATGCTGGGGGGAAAGGGCTAATTTGTGTCCTAACAGGTGCTTATAATGCAATAACAACTAAAGAAGAAATTACGTTTGAAACATTTGAACCTCAGGTTGTAGAACATAAACCTATACTTCAGGATATAGAAACTGGAGATATTGAATTTGGTTATTGTACTGAATTTATAATCAATGCAGGTGGTGAAGATTATGAAGAGTTTAGACAGGAGTTGGCTAAGTTTGGAGATTCCTTAATGGTAGTTGGAGGAGAAGGCCTAATTAAAGTCCATGTACATACTAATAATCCAGGAAAGGTATTAGAAAAGGCTTTAACCTTAGGAGAATTAAATGATATAAAGATAGATAATATGAGATATCAACATAGCCATATAATAGCTAATGAAGATCATGCTGAAGCAGAGGAACATAGGGAAGAGTTTACAAAGAAATTTAGCTTTATAACTGTTTCCATTGGGGAAGGTATAGATACTGTATTTAATGAGCTAAATGTGGATTATATTATACCTGGTGGTCAAACTATGAATCCTAGTACGGAAGATATATTAAATGCAATAGAGGAAGTTAAGGGTGAGAATATAATTATTCTACCTAACAATGGAAATATTGTTTTAGCTGCAGATCAGGCAAAGGAATTAAGTGATAGAAATGTTTATGTATTCCCTACTAAGACGATTCCAGAGGGCATAACTGCCTTATTATCTTTTGATCCAGAAATGAGCATAGGGGAGAACTTAGAAAATATGGAAGAGGCAATTGTTAATGTGAAAACAGCTCAAGTGACTTATGCAGTAAGGGATACGGAAATAAATGATAGAAAGATAAAAAAAGATGATATTATTGGAATTTCAATGGGAGAGATAGTTTCTGTTGGCGAGAACATCCAAGAGGTGGCTTATGATCTAATGAAAAATATAGTAGATGAGGACTCATCATTAATAACTATTTTTTATGGTAATGGAATAGATGAGAATCAAGCTATGGAACTATCTAAAAAAATAGGAGAAGAATTTGAGGATTTTGATATAGAGGTAGTATTTGGTGGTCAACCACTTTATTATTATATATTTTCAATAGAATAGTAAATTCCCTACCAAATGGTAGGGAATTTTGTTTAAGTAGTATATAAAATTAGTTGAGGAGGTATACTGTGTCTGTTCAATATGTAAAGGGTGTAGGGCCTAAGAGAGCAGCAAAGCTAAAAAAGCTTAATATATATACAGTGGAGGATCTATTATATTTTGCTCCAAGAGAATACGATGATAGAACTAATTTTAAAGATATAGCTGATTGTGCCCATGGGGAAAAGGTTAGTTTAAATGTACAGATATCTGGATATCCTTCTAAATTAAGACCTAGGGGAAATCTATCTATATTGAAAATCCCCGTTAGAGACAAATCTGGATATGCAAATTTAGTATGGTTTAACCAAAATTATATAGCTAGCAAACTATCAATGGGGGATAAAATATCTGTCAATGGGAAAGTAAATATTCGTGGAAATGAAGTACAAATAATAAATCCAGTTTTTGAAAAAGGAAAGGGTGAAAAGACTGGCAGGATTATGCCAATATATCCTTTAACGGAAAGGTTAACTAACAATGAAATGATAAACATAGTGACCAATGCTATAAAAGATTATGGGCATAAACTACCAGAAATACTTCCTTCTTACTTAAGGGAAGAATTGAATTTAATGCCAATCTATGAGTCAATTATTAATATCCATTTTCCTAGGGACAAAGATCATTATATTGAAGCAAGAAGAAGGCTTGTTTTTGAAGAATTACTTACTTTACAGTTAGGGTTATTTTTGATTAAAAATAGAACAGGGGAAATTAATCAAGGCATATCTTTTCCTTATGTAAAAGAGGAGGATAAATTAATAGATAATTTACCCTTTAAACTTACTGGTGCTCAGGAAAGGGTTTATAGGGAAGTAAAAGAGGATATGGAAAAGAATAAGCAAATGAATAGGTTAATTCAAGGAGATGTAGGTTCAGGAAAGACCATAATAGCCATACTTGCAATGTTTAAAGCTTGGAGTTCAGGTTATCAATCTGTAATGATGGCACCTACTGAAATTTTAGCAGTTCAACATTATGAATCTATATCCAAATTTTTTATGGATTATGATATTAATTGTAAGCTATTAGTTGGAAGCCTACCAAATAAGGAAAAGGAACAATTACTAGAGGATTTAAGATTGGGTAATATTGATGTATTAGTAGGTACTCATGCAGTAATACAGGAAAATGTAGAGTTTAACAAATTAGGTTTGGCAATAACTGATGAACAACATAGATTTGGTGTAAAGCAACGAGCAGTGTTAAGCCAAAAAGGTATTAGCCCGGATATTTTAGTAATGACAGCAACTCCAATACCCAGGACTTTAGCATTAATATTGTATGGGGATTTGGATATTTCAATTATTGATGAATTACCTCCAGGTAGGAAAGAGATAGAAACCTATGCTGTAGGTTTTTCAATGGTAAATAGAGTTAGTGAATTTGTAAAGAAACAGGTTTTAGAGGGTAGACAGGCTTATATTGTATGTCCTCTAGTTGAAGAAAGTGACAAATTAAATTTAAAATCGGCAGAGGAGCTGTATATATCATTAAAAGATAAAGTCTATAAAGATTTTAATTTAGGATTACTTCATGGTAAAATGAAATCATCAGAGAAAGATCATATTATGGAAAAGTTTAAAAATGGAAAATTGGATATATTAATTTCTACCACTGTTATTGAGGTAGGAGTAAATGTACCTAATGCAAATATAATGGTAGTTTATAATGCGGAAAGATTTGGATTAGCTCAACTACACCAATTAAGGGGTAGGGTAGGTCGAGGGGAATATCAGTCTTATTGTATTCTTATTAATGGGAGTAATAGCAAGATTTCAAGGGAACGAATGAGGATATTACAGAAATCAACAGATGGATTTTATATATCAGAAAAGGATTTAGAATTAAGAGGGCCTGGTGAATTCTTCGGCACTAGACAACATGGTATACCAGACCTTAAAATAGCTAATCTATTTATTGATATAGATATATTGAAATTAGCCCAACAAAAAGCAAAGGAAATATTAGAAGAAGATGCTTTACTATTGGATGAAAAACATTTTCTGCTAAGACAGAATATTATTCATATGTTTAAAGATAGGATAGAGGATTTAATTTTTAATTAATTACTATTAATATCACTGGAAAATATGATAAAATATATTTAATAAAGAAGAGGTGATGTTTTGAGAGTAATATCAGGATTAAAAAAGGGATATAAATTGAAGGGGCCTAAGGGTAAGGATACAAGACCAACTGAAGATAGAATTAAAGAATCCTTATTTAATATATTAGGTTATATCCATGGAGAAAGTATTGTTTTAGATTTATTTGCAGGTTCAGGTTCTATTGGTATTGAATTTTTGAGCAGAGGTTCAAAGAAGGCCTATTTTATAGACAGATCTTATTTAAGTGTTAAAACTATAAAAGAAAATTTAGGCCATACTGGTTTGGTGGAAAAATCCAGGGTAATTAAAAATGATGCTATTAAAAGTATTAAATTATTAGGAAATGAAAATATTAAATTTAACTATATTTTTGTAGACCCACCTTATGGCAAAAATTTAATCATAGATGTTCTTGAAAATTTATGGGAACAGGGTATTTTAGCAGAAGATGGGACCATAATAATAGAACATGAAAAAGGACTAGAATTAGAGGATAATATTTTTGATTTTAAAAAAATAGATTCAAGAAATTATGGAAGTAAATCTTTAACTTTTTATAGATAAATTAGCTTATGGAGGAGGAAAGACATGATAGTTATATACCCAGGAAGTTTTGACCCTGTAACCTATGGACATTTGGATATTATTGATAGATGTTCAAAAAAGTTTGATAAAGTAATAGTGTCTGTACTTGATAATAAATCAAAGAGGAATATGTTTACTACAGAGGAAAGAGTAGAGCTATTGAAAAAGGTTTTAGAAGGACATGACAATGTGGAAGTAGATACATTTTCTGGTTTACTAGTAGACTATGCAGAAAAAAAACATTGTACTACAATGATTAGAGGTTTAAGAGCTGTATCAGATTTTGAATATGAAATGCAAATGGCTCTTGTAAATAAAAAATTAGTAAACGATATTGAAACTTTTTTTATGGTAGCTAGTGGCAAATATGCTTATTTGAGTTCTAGTATAGTTAAAGAAGTAGCTATGTTTGGAGGCAATGTTTCTTGTTTTGTTCCAGAGATTGTAGAAAAGGCTTTAAAAGAAAAAATAAAGGAGGGCTATTAATAAAATGGATGTATTAAAATTAATTGATGAAATAGAAGATATTTTAGAAAATGGGTCTTCACTACCTTTTTCAAGCAAAGTTATGGTTGATGTGGACGAGTTATATGAGATTATAAGAGAGATAAGGATAAAGCTTCCAGATGAAATAAAACAAGCCACTTGGATAAAGGAAGAAAGACAAAGGATATTGGCAGAAGCACAAAGAGATGCGGACACTTTGATAAATGAAGCAGAATTAAGATTAGAAGAATTAATAGAAGAAGATGAAATAACAAAGAAGGCAAAAGAAATGGCTGAGGAAATTATTACAAAAGCTCAAAATAATGCTAAGGATATCAGATTAGGTGCATTAGAATATGCAGATAATCTTTTATTAGAAACTCAAGAAAATTTAAAAGGTCTTATTGATATTTTAAATGAAAATAGACAAGAGTTAAGGGGAGGAAAGTAATTATTTCAAGGAGGAAAAACTGCTTATTAACAACATAATTAGGGAGGATATCAACATATATATAGTTACTAATATTGCAAGTTTAATGGATGATATAAATAATATTGGCCATTCTAAAAGGTACATAGATTTTATTGTATAGGTATTCGGCAAAAAAGAAGGTTGAATTATAGTCTTATATTTAATTATATATAGTATTAAACTATAAAAACTTGAAAAGATACCATGAAGAAATTTAGCAAATAAATATAGTTTTACATTTATATCTGTATTGCAAATAAAGCTTAATGCTTGACTATGTATAGAAAAGCCACTCCAACCAATTAAAAAATTGATTATGGCTATTTTATATATTATATTTATATTTATAGCGGATATTTTTTTACAACCAGTTGTTAGCTCCAACATACCAGCAACAAAACCTTTAAGAACTTCTATATTTATTGGAATTATTTTATTGATTGTATTAATTGACAGATTAAAAAATTTTGAAAGAAAAAGAAGTTCTGTTAGCACAGAATAGAAGATTATAAATCCACCTATTAAGGCTATGGTATTCATACTTTTTTTTACGCTATTTGCTAAAAGAGAGCCAATAGAGAGATTAATATCTGGTTTTGAAGCCATGGGATTTAGTATTGTGCTTTGGCCAAATTTATAATTATTTTGTCCTTTATAAAATCTTAGAATGAGACCTATTGTTATAGCTCCTAAATAATGAGGATAGATAATTAATGATTCTAATTGGGGATTATTTAACATACCTATAGAAACTGCACCTAAGATAAAAAGTGGGCCAGAGGTACTAGAGAAACAAACCATCCTATCAGCTTCAATTTTTGATATAGTATTATTTTGCCTTAAATGAGATACTATCTTTGCACCTATAGGATAACCAGATACAAGACTCATAGAAAGGGAGAAAGCACCTGCTCCTGATACATTAAATATAGGTTTCATTAAGGGCTGTAGGAATTTGCTAATGAAATTAACAAATCCGATTCCAACTAAGATTTCTGAAACTATGAAGAAGGGTAATAGAGATGGAATAACTATATTGAACCAAGTATAAAGTCCATCGGTGGCACTATTTAATGCTAATTTGGGATATTTTAAAATACCAATTAAAACACAAAGCATAACTATTAGAAACAAGATATTAGGAAAAGATTTTTTCATATTTAAAAATGCCCCCTTTTTGTAACCTATTATTCCAATTATATTTTTTATAAGTATCTAATATGATAAAAACTATAGATATGAGGTGATTTTATGGAAGAAAGACCAACGATAGGGTTGGCACTTGGTTCTGGTGCAGCAAGGGGTTTAGCTCATATAGGAGTATTAAAAGCTTTAGAAGAGATGGGTGTAGAAATTGATATGATATCAGGTAGTAGCGCTGGAGCCCTTATTGGTGGATTATATTGTACTGGAATTTCACCTAAAATGATTCAAGATTTAGCAACCCATATCGATAAAAAAATGTGGGTTGATTTTACTATGCCTAAAACGGGAATAATAAAAGGAGAGAGGATTCAAGAAATTTTAAAGTTAATTACTGGAGATAGAAAAATAGAAGAGCTAGATAAGAAACTTGCAATAGTGGCTACAGATTTGAAAAATGGAGAAGAGGTAATATTTACTGAAGGGCCTATTTATACTGCAATAAGAGCCAGTATTTCAATTCCAGGAGTATTTGAGCCAGTAGAATACAAAGGAAGGGTGTTGGTAGATGGTGGAGTTGTAGATCGGGTACCTATTTCTATTTTAAAAAATATGGGAATGGATATAGTTATAGGAGTAGATGTAGGGTTTAGTAAGTATCAAAGTAAGGTTATACATATGCTGGATATAATATTACAGTCTATTGATATAATGGCGAAACAAATAATGGAAGCAGATTTGGCCCTAGCGGATTTAATCATAGCTCCTCCCTTAAGCTATGTGGAACCATCAAAGTTTGAATTAGTTGAAGAATGTGCTAAGATTGGTTATAAGGCAACTATGGCAAAAAAGGATAAAATATTTGAAGTAATAGACAACTATACTAAGAAATAACTTATATAGCCTTAAGAAACCCTAGTGCCTATTATGGAAAGCAGCTCTGCTGCTTTTTTTATAATACCTAGGAAAGTATAAATTTCCTTATAATAGACTTTCCATAAAAGGCATATAGGCAAAGGCTTGGATCCATAAATGGATTCAATAGAAGCTTTTGTTCTTGATATATGGAGTTGTATAATAGTCCATACCTACAAAAGGTTTAACAGAATCTAATCCAAGAAAGAACAAATCTGTAGCCTTCTTGTCAAAGTGAATAATTTTATTTAAATAGGGATTATCGTGTTTACTGTAATCAGCAAATTTGGTTACTATTGGCAGGCTGGATTTTTGTTTAATTTTATTAAGCAATACAAATCCCTTTTTATTAGCCCCTAAGACTCTTAAATAGGATGGATAATATGGAAATAATTCTTCAAATACAGGTTTGGTTAAGTCTATCATTAAATGAATTAATATTCGTTGGATCCTAGTTTTGGTGTGTCTTTTAGTGACTATGGATTGAACTAGGCTATTTATATCACTATATTGGGTAGACTTCTCGATTATTCTATTTTCAAGACCTGTTTCTATATCCATAATTTTTGTTAAACAATCCTTGTTGCCAATTGTTAATAAATATTGAACAATTTGGGAATAATTATCCAATGTATTGAAATATTTATATTTATTGATATAATCTACTAGGTGATGGAGTGTTTCCTTAGGGACATATTCTTCTATTAAGTCTATATTATTATTTAACATAGCATTACGTATACTGGTAGCACTGGCCATTTTATGATTGAGTAAGTTTTCACTATAGGAACTACCTATTCTTTCTATTGTTATAGGTTTAATTTGACTATTTAAGTTTTTTAGAGCTTTCAAATATTCAATGGCCAATATATTATTAGGCATTTGTAAAATATCCTTTATTCTTTTAGAATGTTTCTTTTTAGTTCCATATTTATTAAAGTAATCTTCTAATGCATTGCTTCTAGACACGGGAAAAGAATACCCCATATTTAGGTATTTTTTGAGTTTCTGTTTGTAATAGGGCGGTTCCTTAATTAAAACCTGGGCTATTTCTTTTAAATAATCTAAATTTCCCAATTCGCTACCAAAAGCAACATAGTCTACAATCTTTAGGTTATCAAGTAAGGCAATACCTCCATAAGCAAACAGCTCTGCAGATTGAGTTGAAAAAATAAAGGGTAATTCTATGACCAAATCTACCCCGTTATCTATTGCTATTTTAGCTTTAGTCCATTTGTCAACTATGGATGGTTCTCCTCTTTGTACAAAAGAACCGCTCATAATGGCTATAGAATAATCTGCACCAGTTAGTTGTTTTGATATGTTTAAATGATATTTATGTCCAAAATGGAAAGGATTGTATTCAGCTATTAAACCTACAATTTTCATATGAGTAACCTCCATAAATCTTTACTGATATTATAACATAATTTTAACAGGTTATAATATCGTTGATTTTTTAACAAATATGTAATAATATATTTTATAAGGATAATAAAAATTTAGGAGGAATGTAGAATGAATATACTAGTAATAAACTGCGGTAGCTCCTCATTGAAGTATCAATTGATAAACATGGAAAATGAAGGGGTATTAGCTAAAGGGTTAGTTGAAAGAATAGGGATAGAAGGTTCAAGAGTAAAACATGAAACTATAGGTAAGGAAGAAGTAATTATAGAAGAACCTATGTCCGATCATAGAAAAGCTTTAGAATTAGTATTAGATGCTCTAATTAATCCTAACTATGGAGCTATAAAATCTATGGATGAAATAGGAGCTGTTGGTCACAGGGTAGTTCATGGAGGAGAAAGTTTTGCAAGTTCTGTAATAATTGATGACAGGGTTATGGAAGCTATAAATGATTGTATAGATTTAGCTCCACTTCACAATCCGCCAAATATAATGGGAATTGAAGCTTGCCAAGAGCTTATGCCAAAGACACCTATGGTAGCAGTGTTTGATACTGCATTCCATCAAACTATACCAGCATCTAACTATATTTATCCACTACCTTATGAGTTATATGAGAAATATGGAATTAGAAAATATGGTTTCCATGGGACTTCTCATAAATATGTATCTTTAAAGGCTGCAGAAATGCTAGGCAAGGATATAAAAGATTTGAATATTATAACTTGTCACTTAGGAAATGGAGCTAGCGTATGTGCTGTACAAGGTGGAAAATCCATTGATACAAGTATGGGCTTTACTCCATTAGAAGGTTTAGCTATGGGAACTAGATCAGGAAATGTAGACCCAGCTATAATTCCATTTGTTATGGAAAAAGAAGGTCTAAGCTTAGATGAAGTTAACAATTTACTTAATAAAAAATCAGGGGTATTAGGTATTTCTGGAGTAAGTAGTGACTTTAGAGATATTGAAGAAGCAATGGAAGAAGGAAATGAAAGAGCAAAATTAGCCCTAGAGGTATTTACTAATAAAGTAAAAAAATACATAGGAGCTTATGCGGCTTTGATGTGCAATGTAGATGCTTTGGTATTTACAGCAGGTATAGGGGAGAATTCTATATCTATTAGAGAACAAATATGCGAGGGCTTAGAATGTATTGATATTAAAATAGATAAGGAACTAAACAAGGTTAGGGGTAAGGAGACTATAGTAAGTAAGGATTTAACTTCTACTGCTATACTTGTTATTCCTACTAATGAAGAATTAATGATAGCAAGGGATACCCTTGAACTTGTTCAAAAATAATATATTTCTTGACAAATATGAACCTCCTTTATATAATGAATTGTGTTAGTTTAAGAGGTGAATTGTATGAGCATAGATTTATCAGGTTTTCATGATGAAACTGTTTCTAGTATTCATATTGAAGGAAAGCTAGAAAAGAATACTTTAGATATCAATGGAAGACGTATTAAATTCATAGAACCTATAAGATATGAAGGAGAA
>JAAZMG010000036.1 GCA_012798935.1 Tissierellia bacterium
CAACAGCTGCATTATTAGTAGGAGCTTTGACAAACAAGCTGTTGATGCCTGGATTTGAGCCGGCAATTAATTTTAATACAATTGATAAATCCATAGAAAGTGCAAACAAATTGATATTTGCAGCACCAGAGCCATTAAAATACTTATGCTCAGCTATAATATTTATTTTCTTTTTAAAATCAGTTACACCAAAAATAAAGAGTAGTTTTGAAAAAATTTATAGTTAAGGAAGATATAAATATGAAATGGAAAAAAGTAGGCTTGCCAATTGTTTTTATAATAATATTTGGATTAGGCATATGGGGATTTAGGATAGATAAAATTAGGCAACAGGAAGAGGATATAGGGGTAAGTTTAGATAATGAGTTATTAGAATATTTTATATCCCAGTATCCAGATAATAAGGTTTTAAAATGTGGATATGAGGATGTAAATGATGATGGTAGAAAGGATTTAGTGGTAATCTATTATAAAGCAAAAAGGTCTAATGGTATGGTGGTGATACTTGATAAAGGGGACAAATATGAGATTACCGAAGAAGTACCAGCCCCAATAGAGAATCAGACAATAGAATTCAAAGATATAGATGATACTGGTCCAATAGAGTTTATTGTATCCGGGTCTAAAGATGGAAGATTTGGATATGCAATATTTAGAGTTGAAGGTTTAGAATCAATAAATTTATTTGGAGAGGGGATGGAAGACTGCTGTTAAGATAATATTAATTTAAAAAATACAAAACAATATAATAAAACATGGAGGAATGATGAAAATGAAAAAAAGAGTTTTATTGCTGTTATTAGCAGGAGTGCTAGCAGTCACATCTTTAGTTGGTTGTGGTAAGAAGGATACAGGAGAAAAATCAAAGGATGGTACAGAGGTTGCTAGTGATTACAAAATAAATTTAGGATATTACAACTGAGATCACATGATAGGCGGACCCGTTGGGGAAGCTGCAGGAATTTATAAGAAACATGGATTAGATGTAACTATAACTGGAAATGGTCAAGTACCAGAAGCTATGGCAGCAGGAAAAATGGATGCTGGATATATAGGCACTAGAGGACTTTATGGAGCTAATGCATTAGGTTCTCCAATAGTAGTAGCAGCTAACAACCACATAGGTGGATCTATGTATCTCGTTGTAGCAAATGATATTGAAAAACCAGAGGATTTACTAGGTAAAAAAATTGCTATGGGGGACCCTTCAAAGAGTGAAGCTTGGCAATGTGGATATGGTAAGATATTGAATTTACCTGATGATCCTGAAGCGTATGAATTAGTAAATATAGGTTCAGATGCTGATAAGTATGTTGCATTAAGTACAGGTCAAATTGATGCATATACTTGCTGTGACCCATGGGGTTCTATGGCACAGCATGAAGGCGTAGGAAAAATTATGGCAACTTATTTGGAAATGGATGACAGAATGGGAGTGTGTTGTGCATTTTCACTAAATAAAAACTTTATAAAGGATCATCCAGATTTAGCAAAAGAACTAGTATTAGCTCATACAGAATCTATACAGTATGTTTATAAACATCCATATAAAGCAGCGGAGATATTCTCTGAATACTTTGGTGTTCCATTAGAAGTTTCTATAATGACTATCTATAAAAAGATAGTTGCGGAAGGTAGGACTTTAACTTGGGATTTAACTCATGATAATTTTGAACATGCTTATCATATTTATGAAAAATATGATCTTTTAGAGAAACTTCCAGAGTATGAAAATGTTGTATATGAACAAATATTAGCTGAATGTGGAGCGAAAGATTTTGATACTTTCATAAAAGAAGAAATAGATCCAATTTTACCTGTAGGAATGACTTATGAAGAATTTAAAAAGAAGGCAATGGAGATAGATGGAATAGATGAATAGAGTATTTTTGATGATATTGATTGTTTAAAGAAAGACAAGCTATAGTATTTGGTGAAGAGTATAATACTTATAATAATTTTGGGGCTAGGATTGTGGAGGATAATTAATAAAAGATAGTAACTAAATGGTGGGAGGGCAATGAAAGTGAAAAAAAGAATATTATTATTACTTTTAATAGTAGTATTGGCAGCTACATCTTTGGTGGGCTGTAGTAAAAAGGAAACAGGCCAAAAACCAACTGATGATACAGAAACTGTAGATGATTACAAGATAAATTTAGGTTACTATAACTGTGACCATATGGTGGGAGCATGTATAGGTGAAGCAGCAGGGATATATAAAGATTTAGGATTAAATGTGGAGATCACAGG
>JAAZMG010000262.1 GCA_012798935.1 Tissierellia bacterium
GAAGGCTAAAACTTATCCTAATGGAGAGATTATATGATGAAAAATTTTAAAGAATTAGTAACTAAAGCTAAAAACATGCAGAAGAAACCTAGAATTGTTGTTCCATGTCCCTATGATAAAAACATATTAGAGGCATTAGATAGAGTTCAGAGGGAAAATATAGGGGATGTAATTTTATTAGGAAATAAAGATAAAGTCTATTCTATCAAAAAAGAACATAATTTAAACATTAAACCAATGGAATTCATTGAAAAAGAATCGGATATGGAGGCTTTAGTAGAGTCGTATAATATGGTCATAAAAAATCAAGCTGATATTTTAGTGAAGGGCATGGTACAGACTAAAGATTTTATGAGGACCATATTATCCGATAAAAGTTTTATAAAAAACAAACTACTTACACATATTAGCGTATTTGATATTCCATCTAAAGATAAGCTTTTGTTTGTATCAGATCCTAGTATAATGACAGAACCTACATTAGAACAGAAGAAGATAATTTTAGATAATGCTTTGGAACTATTAAAAAATCTAGAGATTGAAGACCCTAAAGTTGCAATTATATCAAGTACAGAAGTTCCTAATAAGGCTATTAAATCTTCCCTAGATGGGGAGAAATTGATGGAGTTGCAAGAAAAAGAAAATATATGGGATGCTAAAATTTATGGACCTTTAGCTATAGATAATGCAGTTTCTAAGGAGGCTGCAAAGTTAAAAAATATAGATAGTGAAGTAGGAGGCAATGCGGATTTATTGTTAATGCCTAATTTAGATGCAGGAAATATATTCTGCAAGGGTTTAGTCTATATAGGTGGATTTCAGTCTGCAGGCATAGTTATGGGGGCATATAAGCCTATTGTATTAACATCCAGATCTGCAGGGGTAGAGGAAAGGTTTAATTCAATATGCATTGCATGCTTATTAGCAGAAAAAATGAAATAATATTATTTTAATAGGAGTGATTTTATATGAAGATACTTGAAAACATGCCAATGGAAGGAGCACCTTATTATAGTGATAAAAAATGGGTGTCCCCAATGAATTTTTTACCTGAGGTAATGCCAAAGACTACATCAAAGAAAATTTATATTCATGATGTAACTCTTAGAGATGGAGAACAGACTTGTGGACTTAATTGGACAGAAGATGAAAGGGTAGATATAGCTGTTGCTCTTAATGATTTAGGGGTAAAAAGTATCGAGGTTGGTATGCCAATAATATCTGATGATATTGTTAGGGCTGTAAGAAGATTAGTAGATATGAATTTAGATGCAGATATTGTAGCATTTTGTAGAGCAAGACAAGATGATATAGATTATGCAATAAAGGCAGGAGTAGATAAGGTAATAGTTGAACATGCTGTAAATCCTTATACTAACTATTATGCATATAAAGTAGATACAGATCAACTTTTAGACAGAGTAATAAGCGCTATAGAATATGCTAAGTCAAAGGGATTAAGAGTAACCTTTATGGGCTGGGATGTTAGTAGAGGAACTTTGGACTATGCTAAGAAGGTATATGCTGAAGTAATAGAGAAGACAAATCCTGAATCAATAGTATTTACAGATAGTTTTGGTGTTGCAACACCTCATGCTGTTTATCATGTTATTAAAGAATTAAAGGAATTGGCAGGAGATACTCCTGTAGAATTCCACGTACACAATGAATTTGGAATGGCTATGGGTGCTGTTATGGCAGCAGCATATGCAGGCGTTGATGGAATCCATTCATCTATAAATGGATTAGGAGAAAGGACAGGTAATGTGGCAACAGAGGAAGTAGCAGCTGCATTGGAAATACTATTAAATATTGATACTGGAATAAAGTTAGATAAGATTGATGGAATTACTAAAATGGTTGAAGAAATAACTAATATACCTATTCACAGAAATAAACCTGTAACAGGTAAAAGATTATTCTGGCTTGAATCTGGAGTTCCAGTACAAGCTAAAACTAGACTTGAACAAGCTGGAATACCATCAGCTATGACACCTTATTTAGCAGAATTAGTAGGTAGAAAAAACACAGAAATTGTTCTTGGAGGCTCCAGTGGAAAAGAAAATGTACAAATCTATTTAGATGAATTAGAACTTCCATATGAAGAAGAGGATATAGGCATATTAGTTGAAAAGGTAAAAGAAGAAGGAAGAAAGCTTAGAAGAATATTGACAAAAGATGAGTTTATAGAAATCTATAATAGCGTTAAAAAATAATAAGATATTCTTAAAGGGTGCAGGGTGTAATATACCCTGCCCTTCTATTAAGTAGTTAGAGGTGATATGATTTGAAGGATATAGATGGCATGATTAAGAAATTTGTTTTGGAGAATAAAGAAGAATTGATAAAATTAAGAAGAGAGTTTCACAGGTATCCTGAAATAGGTTTTAAAGAGTTTAAAACTTCTAAAATGATTTCTGATTATTTAGAGGAATTAGGTTTAGATGTTAAAAAGGGAATTGCTGGCACCGGGGTTGTGGCAGATATTAATACTCATATTGATGATTATACTGTAGCCTTACGTTTTGATATAGATGGACTACCTGTTAAAGAAGAAACTGGTCTGGATTATAGTTCTAAAAATGAAGGTACGATGCACGCCTGTGGCCACGATGGACATATTACCGTAGGATTAGGTATGGCTAAATTATTATGTGAAATAGGGGAATTTATACCTGCAAGAATTAGGCTTATTTTCCAACCAGCTGAAGAAGGATTAGGTGGGGCAAAAAAGATGGTGGAGGAAGGAGTTCTTAAAGATCCAGTTCCAAATTTGATTATTGGATTTCATATATGGCCTTATTTGAAAACTGGGGAAGTAGGTTTTAAGAGTGGGCCAGTAATGGCTGCAGGAGATGAATTCCATATAAAGCTATTGGGAAAAGGCAGTCATGGTTCTAGTCCTCATCTTGCAGTGGATCCTATATTGATGGCAGCTGAGTTTATTCAGGGATTACAAAAAATAGTAAGTAGGAATATAAGCTCTAGTGAATCAGCAGTAATATCCATAGGAACCATAGAAGGAGGAAGTTCTTTTAATATAATACCTTCTGATATAAAGTTATCGGGAACTGTAAGGGTAGATAATACCGATTTGAGGGAATTTATTAAGGAAAAAATGGAGAATGTTTTAAAAGGTGTTACTTTGGGAAGCGGTGGAGAATACGAATTTAGTTATGAAAGCTGCTTTAAATTGACTACAAGTTGTGAAGAATTGGTAGATATATTATATAAATCTATTTGTGAGTCTTTGGGAGAAGATAAGGCTATACATTTAAAGAATTGTAATATGACTAGTGAAGATTTTTCTGAATATGAGGAATATATACCAGGATTATACTTCTTTTTAGGAACTGGTAATGAAGAAAAGGATTGTATATATCCTTTACACAATCCTTCATATAGATTAGATGAAGACACATTGACAACGGGAATAATAGTTTTAGGCACCCTATTAAAAAATATTTCTAATGTTAAAGCAATGGGGGGAAAATAGTATTATGAATAGGTATAATAGTATTTTTATAGAAGATAATGATAATGTTGTTACTACCTTATGGGATATTGAAAAAGGTGAGACTATAACGGCTATGGGATTAGAGGATAAGGTTATTGCAAAAGAAAATATTAAAAAAGGACATAAGGTAGCTATAAAAGAAATTTCCAAAGATAATGAGGCAATAAAATATGGCAAAGTTATAGGAATTACTTTGTCCCACATAGGTATTGGGGAGCTAGTTCATACACATAATTTAAGAAGTAACAGGGGAAAAGAGCTTAGGGAGGGACAAGAACATGCGTAAATTTAAAGGATATTTAAGGGAAGATGGAAGCGTAGGAATAAGAAACCATATTCTTGTATTGCCCTTAGTAATATGTGCTAATTCAGTAGTAGAGGCAATAGGTAGAGAATACCCAGAAGTTATAACTATTCCTCATGTATATGGTTGTACCTTTGATCCTGTTAGTAATGAAGAAATTACAGATGCTTTTATAGGCTTAGGCAAGAATCCAAATGTAGCCAGCGTTCTTCTTGTAAGTTTAGGTTGTGAAACAGTTAATTTAAATGAGGTATATGAAGGAATAAAAAGTTCAGGAAAGCCAGTAGAAGCTATTACAATCCAAGAAGTAGGTGGAACTGTAAAGGCTATAGAGAAAGGTAAGGAGATTATAAAAGGGTTTAAAGAATTGGCTGAAAAAACACCTAGAGTAGAAGCACCTATATCAGATTTAATAGTTGGGACAGAATGTGGCTCTTCCGATAGTTATTCAGGATTATCAGCAAATCCTGTAGTAGGATATGTATGTGATAAGTTTGTTGAACTTGGAGCTACAGCTATATTGACAGAAGTAACGGAATTTGTTGGAGCTGAGGATATATTGGCAGAACAATGTGTTAATGAAGAGGTAGCTAAGGAACTTTTGGATATGGTAAAGGAAACGGAAGGGAATTTAGCTAGAGTAGGCCATAGTGATATAGTGGATATTTCTCCAGGGAATATAGCCGGTGGACTTACTACAATAGAAGAAAAGTCTTTAGGTTGTATAAAAAAAGGAGGAAATGCACCAATACAGGAAGTATTAAAGCATGGTGAAAGACCAACTAAAAAGGGATTAGTAGTGATGGATGCTCCAGGCCATGATATAGAATCCATGACTGCAATGGCAGCAGGTGGAGCCCATTTAATCTACTTTACTACGGGTAGAGGAACACCAGCAGGATTTCCAATAGTTCCTGTAATTAAGGTATCTAGCAATACAGAAACCTTTATGAATATGAAGGATAATATTGATATAAATACAGGTGAAGTGATTGAAGGTAAAAAAAGTATATCTGAAGTAGGAGAAGAGTTATTTGATTATACACTAAAAGTCATAGATGGGGAAGAAACAAAATCTGAGAAACTAGATTGTAGAGAATTTGCTATTAGAAGAAGAGGAGTTGATGTTTGCATCCTCTAAAAACTCCCCCGATAACTTCCTAAAATGGTGCCAGGCGCCAACCCTAATTTAAGTTTATGATGGGAGTGCCTGCTAAGGCCATTTTAGGAAGTTATTTTAATTTTTATACTAAAGGGTTGTTCAGGGTATTAAATTATAAGGAGTAGGTACAATATTAAAGTATGGATTTTATAGATATAAATATAAATAATTGCAAAAATTTCCCCCAATAATCGACAAAATGCATTATAATAGGTATTGGAGTGAAAGGAGGGTAGAGATTTTTAAAATAAAAATTGGAAAGGAAAGAGAGGAAGAGGAAGCTTATGTCTAATAGTGATGGATTTTTTGAAAAAAGATTTAAACTTAAAGAGCACAATACGGATGCAAGAACTGAAATTTTAGCAGGGATTACTACGTTTATGACTATGGCTTATATTTTAGTTGTTAATCCAATTATATTGTCAGATGCTGGTATGGATTGGGGTGGGGTATTTACTGCAACAGCAATATCATCTATAATTGCTACACTTATAATGGCCTTTTATGCAAACTATCCCTTTGCTTTAGCGCCAGGTATGGGGCTTAATGCGTTTTTTACTTATTATGTGGTACTTCAGTTAGGGAAATCTTGGCAATTTGCATTAACAGCAGTATTTTTAGAAGGGATTATCTTCATTATATTATCCTTATTTAAGGTTAGAGAAGCTATATTCGATGCAATTCCAATGAACTTAAAAAAGGCAGTATCTGTAGGGATTGGGTTATTTATTGCCTTAATAGGTTTTGCAAATGCTGGCATAGTGGTAGCAGATGAGGATACCATGGTTAAATTAGGAAAATTAACTGACGGTGGTCCCCTATTGGCATTGATAGGATTATTAATTATAGGTATATTGTTGGCTAAAAATGTTAAAGGGGCTTTATTGTATGGGATATTGATAGCTACTGTCATAGGTATTCCAATGGGAATTACTGAAGTTCCAACTGAATTTTTTAAAGCACCTCCATCTTTAAGCCAAGTTGCCTTCCAATTTGAATGGTCAGAGATATTTACATGGGAAATGTTAATTGTGGTATTTACCTTCCTATTTGTAGATGTATTTGACACAGTAGGTACATTAATAGGAGTATCTTCAAAGGCAGGTATGTTAGATGAAGAAGGTAAACTTCCAAGGGTAAGTAGGGCATTATTTGCAGATGCTGTAGGTACAGTAGCTGGAGCTTGTTTAGGAACTAGTACGGTGACTACTTTCGTAGAATCTGCTTCAGGGGTAGCTGATGGTGGAAGAACTGGACTTACATCCTTATCAACAGCAGGTATGTTTTTATTAGCATTATTCTTTTCACCAATATTTGGGATGGTACCATCAGAGGCAACAGCACCAGCTTTAATAATAGTTGGACTTTTCATGATGAGTCCAATAAAGGAAATAGATTTAGAAGATTATACAGAAGCAATACCAGCATTCTTAACCATAGTTATGATGCCATTTGCTTATAGTATAGCAGAAGGTATAGTATTTGGTATGGTTTCCTATGTATTACTTAAGTTTATAACAGGAAAAAGGAAAGACATATCTTTAGTAATGTATATATTAGCAATATTATTTATATTAAGAACTATATTTCTTTAACTAACAATAACTTCCCTCAACGGTGCCAGGCACCATTTAGGGAAGTTATTTGTAATATATTTGTAATAATAGAAATGAGGGGTTAAATTGAATATAAAAACTTTGGAAAAGATGATTCATATTGCTAAGGGAGCTCGAAAAGCGGAGTTAGTATTAAAAAATGCCAATATAATCAATGTATTTACCAATGAGATAATCAAAGGGGATGTGGCAATATATGGAGGAAAGATAGTAGGTATTGGTAAATATAATGGGGAAGAGGAAATAGATTTAGAAGGAAAATACTTATCTCCATCTTTTATAGATGGTCATGTTCATATTGAATCCTCTATGGTTACCCCTTCAGAGTTTGCAAAGGCAATCCTTCCTAGGGGAACCACTACTATAATTGCAGATCCTCATGAAATAGCCAATGTTAAGGGTATGGAAGGAATTGAATATATATTAGGTGAAAGTAAAAACCTTCCATTGGATATATATGTAATGCTACCAAGTTGTGTTCCATCTACTCCTTTTGAAAATGCAGGGGCAGTTCTTCAGGCCAAAGAGTTAAGTAAATTTATAGATGAAACAAAGGTTCTAGGATTAGGAGAGATGATGAATTATCCAGGAGTTATAAATGCTGATAAAAATGTATTGGAAAAACTAATTATGGCTAATGGGAAAATAATTGATGGTCATGGACCTGTAATAAGCGGAAAGGAATTAAATGCTTATGTGGTGGCAGGAACAAAGACGGAACATGAATGTGGAAGCTTAGATGAGATGATAGAAAGACTCCGTTTAGGCATGCATATACATATAAGGGAAGGTTCTGCAGCCAGGAATTTAAAGGATTTGATTAAAGGGGTGAATAAAGATAATCTAAGAAGATGTATCTTTTGTACCGATGATAAACACCCAGGGGATCTATTAAAGGATGGGAGCATAGACCATAATATAAGATTAGCTATAAAGGAAGGTATAGATCCAATAGATTGTATAAAGATGGCTTCATTAAATGCAGCTGAATGTTATGGATTGAAAGGAAAAGGGGCTATAGCACCTAGATATATGGCAGATTTAGTGGTTATAGATAATTTAGAGGATTTTAATATACTTAAAGTATTTAAGGAAGGCAAATTAGTAGGAGAAAATCTTGAGCCTCTATTTGATGTAGAATATACAGACAATAGCAATATGAAAAATACGGTAAATATTAAAAAGGTAACAGCGGAAGATTTGATGATTTATATTAAAGGAGAAAAGGTTAATGTAATAAAACTTTTACCTCATAGTTTAGTTACAGAGAAGGTGGAAAGAAAGGTAATAGTGGAAGATGGAAAGTTTAAATCTGGTCCGGATATATTGAAAGTAGCTGTAATTGAAAGGCATAATAAAACTGGAAATGTAGGATTAGCTTTAGTAGAAGGATTTGGTTTAAAAAGTGGAGCCATAGCATCTACTGTTGCTCATGATTCCCATAATATAATAGTTATTGGAGATAGGGATGAGGATATGATATTGGCTATAGAAGAGCTGGAAAGAGTTGGAGGAGGCATTACTATAGTATCAGAGGGGAATGTAATAGATACTTTGCCTTTAAAGATTGGAGGCCTTATGTCGGAAGAATCTTTAGAGAAGGTGGATGAAAAGCTAAACAAGATGCTCAATATAGCCTATGAAAAATTAGGGGTAAATAGGGAATATGATCCTTTTATGACACTATCCTTTATAGCACTTCCCGTTATACCAGATATTAAAGTAACGGATATGGGATTGTTTCATGTAGGAGAATTCAAATTTATGGATATAGAGATTAGATAACACAATAACTTCCCCAAATCGTGCCAGGCACCAAAAAGGGAAGTTATTTGTAACAATGTTGTAACATTAAATTTCGACTAAATCTTATATATTTCCCGGGAAACAAATAAAGAATTGAATAAAAAAAGGAAATTTGGAATTTGTGTAGAATACCCTATATATTGGAAATATGTAGGGGGTTGATAATATGGGTAGAAAACCTAGGATAGAATACTATGGTGCTATATACCATATAATTCAAAGAGGGAATAATAGGAAGTCTATTTTTAAAGAAGATAGGGAGAAAGCTTATTTACTAGAAATTCTTAGCGAAACAAAAGAAATATTTGATTTTAAAATATTTGCCTATGTAATAATGAACAATCATTACCATTTTTTGATACAAGCTTTCAATATTCCTATAAGTAAAATAATGCATAGAATTAATACTAGATACGCTAAATACTATAATTATAAGATGAAGAGGACAGGCCCTGTGTTTGAGGATAGATATACAGGTATATTAGTACAAGATGAAGGCTATCTATTCACCCTCATAAGATACATACATAACAATCCGGTTTCTGCTAAAATATGTAAGACTATGGATGAATATAAATGGAGTAGCGACATCTTCTATAGAATAAATATGGTGAACATGGTGGACATAGATGAGTTTCTTAATATGCTCTCTTTAAATAGGACTAAAGCAATAGAGAAGTATATAGAGTTAATGGAAGAAGATTTTATAGATGATGAGATTATGAAGGATATTTATGAACGAAGTTCTATTATAGGAACAGATGAATTTAAAAGATCAATAGAGGATATAGAAGAAAAGGATCTTTCAGGTTTAGATCGAATATTAAGGCAGGCTTGTCCTAGCGATGAAGAAGTTGAGTTAATAAAAAAAGGTTCAAGAAAAAGATATCTTACAAAATATAAAAGAAGGTACATAGAATTAAGCAAAGAAGAAGGTTATTCCTATGATGAAATAGGGAAGAATATAGGTATAACAGGATCGGCTATAAGAAGCATATTAAAAGGGAGGGATCTAAATGATTGAGGATAGAAGAGTTCTATCTAAACTTAATGAGTATGTGAAGAAGAATCAATCTGTAGCAATGGTGATGATTACAAAGATTGATGGCCCTACTCCCAGGGGAATTGGTAGTACTATTTTAGTTGACAAAAATGGTAATTTACTTGAAGGTACTATTGGAGGAGGTATTTTAGAAGAAAGGGCAAAGAGGGATGCTGCAAAGTACATAAAAAAGAAAGAGTCTGCATTGGTAAATTATAGTCTTAACAATTCTTCAGAAAGTGCAAATGTTTTACCTATGATGTGTGGAGGAAATGTTAGTATATTCATCAAGGTTTACAGTCCTCAGGAAAAGCTAATCATTGCAGGGGCAGGGCATGTTTCCCAAAAAGTATCGAAAATAGCAAAACTATTGGGATATTATGTTACAGTTATGGATGAGAGGAAGGAAAGATTAAACTCTGAATTATTTCCTAATATAGAAAACCTTATAGCTGGTGATATAGTAGAAAATCTTAAAGAGGTAGATATCGACAGTAATACCTTAATTATTATAGTTACCCACGGTCATAAGTATGATGAAGAAGTATTAGAAGCCGTATTAAGAAGAAATGCTGGTTATATAGGTATGATAGGTAGCATAAATAAGATAAAAACTTGTTTTGAAAATCTTCTAAAAAAGGGATACTCAAAGGAAGAGTTATCAAAGGTTTATACTCCTATAGGAATAGATATAGGTGGAGAGACTCCAGAGGAAATTGCTTTATCTATTATGGCGGAGATTCAGGCGATAAAATATGGCAAGGATGTTCCTCATTTGTCAGATAATAAGTTTTAACTTTGTTAACTTTTCTTTTTGGTGCCAGGCACGAAAAAAGAAAGTTATTGTACATTAAAAACCTCTTATTGTAGTTTTAAAACTACAATGAGAGGTTTGTTATATTCATAAAGGAATTTTATACATGGGAAGTCTGACATAAATAAATTCAATTGTTATTTAAAATACGAATATGATAGTATCTATTTAGTTAGGAAAATCAATTGATACAAGGGGGATTAACAGATGAAAGTTGCATATGTTATAAGTTCACATAATTGTAGGTCAATTTTAAGAGATATGATAATTCCACAAATGGAAGCAAAAGAGCATGGGGTTGAAGTTGCAGGAATGTTTTTCGTATTTGATAATACCTACTTACTCCTAAAAGATACGGATTTAGGGGAAAGGTTACAAAAGCTTCATGAAGAAACTGGTATGATAATACTTGCTTGTGACCAATGTGTTATTGAAAGAGAAATACAGGATAAAATAATACCAGGTGCAGCTATAGGCTGTTTCCCAGTATTGTATGGAGCTTTAAACTCAGCAGGATTAGATCAAGTAATAACATTATAGTGTTGATTAAAAAGTCCGTAGCAAATGCGGGCTTTTTAATATTTATGGAAGTTAGTACAAGATCATACTATTAAAAATATCTATAGATTAAAGTTTGTTATAGATATTTAAAATTATAAAAGAATAATAAACTATGTTATTATAATGGATGGTATAAAAAAGATACATAGTTAATGCCAAATTGTGTAGGAATTATAACCTAGACGATTATATAGGGTAAGGCAATCTTTTACACAGTATGAGGATTTAGGAGGTGTGGTTTTGTCTAAGGTACTAGTAGAGTTTATAAATACTTGAGCTGGCTGCGATGGTAATACCAGAGCTGTAGAGGCTGCTGCAGCAA
>JAAZMG010000263.1 GCA_012798935.1 Tissierellia bacterium
CAGTATTTTACTCATCCTAACATCCTTTCACTTGCCTTTGTTTTATATTTTTAAACAATAAATTTCTATTATAATTCTGTAAAACATTGTCTATACTTAATATTATATCATACTATATATCCAATTACTGAATTAGAAAACAACCATACTCCAAAGGGAAATTTACTTTTAACATATATACAAACAAAGTCTATAAAATTCAATATTCATTTTTATGTTTATTATGACTATTTTATATAGTTATAATAACTATATTGACTTATTATAATAACTAGTTTAATATATAGTTAAAATATTAAAGCGAGATGATTTCATGATGGATATTCAAAAGGAATTAATAAAATGGAATGAAGATATTTCAAAATATCATATTCCACGTTGGGAAGAGCTTCCAGACATAGAATTGTATATGGATCAAGTTGTCAGTTTTATAGAAAAAAACATACGTATTTTCTCAGATGAACCTAATAAAAAAATCATTACCCCTTCCATGGTTAATAATTATGTAAAATTAAAATTAATTCCTAAACCAGTAAAAAAGAGATATAACAAAGTTCACTTAGCATATTTAATTGCCATTTCTATTTTAAAACAAGTTGTGACTATAGAGGAAGTACGAGATGGTATAATTTTTCAAGCTAGAATTAATGGAAAAAAAGGCGCATATAATTTATTTTGCGAAGAACAAGAAAAGGCTTTTAAGTACATTATAAGCCAAATTAATTCTGAATCTAAATGTATTCCTTTGGATACAGATATTAACTTCGAAAATTTAGCAGTTAAAACAGCTACTATGGCTTTTGCAAGCAAAACCATCGCAGAAAAAACCGTTGGGCTAGAAAAAAAATATATTGGAGGATTTAAAAATGAATAGTGAAAAAATTGCAATTTTGGTAGACTCTTGTGTTGATGTACCGTCACAACTTGTTAAAAAATACAATATGTATGTTATCCCTTTAAAAATAATTTATAAAGATAAGGAGTATTCCGATGGTGTGGATATTACAGCTCAAGAAGTATATGAAAGATTAGATATTGAAATACCAACCACTTCATTACCAGGTGGTGGAGAAATCAATGCTATGTTTGATAGAATTAAAGCCGATGGATATGAAAAAGTCCTAGCTGTTACTATTTCCAGTGGGTTGAGCGGAACATATAATTCTATAAGATTATTAGGAAGCCAATATGAGGGATTAGATATCTTTGTATTGGATACTAAAAATATTGGCATAGGTAGCGGCTTTAATGCTATACAAGCTGCTGAATATATTAAAGAAGGAATGAATTGGGACACACTTATTAAGACTGTTTCTGAAAATGTTTCAAAGTGTAAAATCTTCTTTTATGTAGACACTTTAGAATACCTCAAAAAAGGAGGTAGAATTGGATTAGTTGCCTCAGCTTTAGGATCAGCCTTAAACTTAAAACCCATAATCTCTTGTAATGAAGATGGAATTTATTATACTGTATCAAAAGCCTTAGGTAGAAAAAGAGCTTTCAAAAAAGCAATGGATCTAGCAGTAAACTTTGCAGGTAATTCCAAAAAATATAATATTGCAATTGTTCATGGTGGTGCTGAAAAAAGAGCTAATCAAATAAAAGAAACCCTAATGCCCCTACTTCCATATTGTAATATATATACTGATGGTCAAATAAGCCCGGCACTAGGAGTTCACACTGGACCTGGAACTATAGGTATTGCTGTTCAAATAATCTGATAAATGAATGAAAGCAGAAGAATATTTGAATATTCTTCTGCTTTCATTCTCCAAATATCAACCCATTTAGTTCCATTTTTACACTTTTCCAATTAGGCATGAATTTACCCATATAATAAAAAAGACCAAAAACATATATACTAGATTTATAATCTACTTTTTTAATTTTGATAAAACTCAGAAATACCTAGTATCTAGTATAAATCCTCCTCACTATATTTTGGAACTGTATTATTAAATTCTTCATATATGTTTTCCCTTAGTTTTTCATCCGTAAGTATATCATATCCGGTTAATGCCATAGCCTTTGTTGCTTTTATAATTTGC
>JAAZMG010000264.1 GCA_012798935.1 Tissierellia bacterium
ACTACTGAATAGGAAGCGGAAATCCTAAGCCCTGCAAAAAAATGACTCATAGAACTTGGCAATTTAATATGTCTAAATATTTGACTCCTTGATGCATTCATAGACCTTAGAAGCTTTATAGTATCTGAATCTGCCGACATAAACCCATCTAGTAATCCAATTGTAATAGGAAAAAATGTTACAATTACAATTAGAGTTACCTTCGGTGCCATACCATAACCCATCCACAAAACCAGTAATGGTGCTATGGCTACTGTCGGTATAGTCTGAGTAATAACTAATACTGGATAAATAGCTTTATAGATAAAATGAAATCTATCCATCAAAACAGCTACTATAAATCCTAATATTACTCCAATGCTTAGTCCGAAAAATGCTTCTAGTAATGTAACCTTTGAATGATGCATAAGAAGTGGAAATTCAGATATAAATGCCCTTACCACATCTAAAGGCGATGGCAACATATATTTAGGCACCACTTCTACAGTGGATAAAATTTGCCAAATAATAAGTATCCCAGCTATTGCTGTATATGACGATATTTTATTTGTGATGCTTTGCAACCTTTTGATCAATCGTAAGAACACCGCCTTCTGGCTTAAAGTTAATCTTTACATAGGACATTACAGATGGGCATCCGGCCTTGACAGCAATATACTGACATTCTTTAACAATTTCCATCAATTCCTCAAACTCTCCCTCAATTGTAGTCTCGAAAGGTCCTACATAATAAGATAAACCTGTACCTTCAATATATGCAATCACCTCATCAACAATAGCCACTATCTGTTCCTCAGATTCAACTCCCGGTAATACTTGAATAGCAATACTTGCGTTCACCATTTATCCCTCCTTTAGTTCAAGTAAATGTTACTTACTTGTTTAATTATTATAGTCTGATGACATGCTCTGGTTTATGTAGGATAATTTAAAAATCCCCTCTGGTAGACAACACCAAAGGGGATTAAATACAATAGCCCTGTAAATAAGCACGATATTTTTATCCCTACGCTGGCATTATCCAGATCAGGTCAACGGGTAGAGAACTTACATTTCTCTTCTCAGCCCAATACATTGAGCACCCCTTAATCTAATATCAGCTTATACTACCTTTATTCAATTGTCAAGCCTATAGTTTTCTACCATTGTCCATAATATAAAATTCTTTCAAGAACTGCCACTATTATAGTTGTAATCAAATTTAATCCTATTACTGATTTAAATAGTGCTTTTTTATTTGAAGTATATTTTTTTAGATATGAATATACCAAAGGCAATTCTAACAATATTGTTAGAATTAGATATCCAAATAAGACTATGTAAAAAGGTCCAGCCTCAAAAGCATCTTCCCAAGCATAGGCAAAAGTTCCTGCTGTAGCCCTAAATAGATATGCTCTTACTATATAAGGAAAAACAAAGGATACTATATTTGCTAAAGCCACTATTCCTAATACCTTTATCGGCCTTATCTTTCCTTTTACCTTTCCTAAAAATAACACTCCCATAAATTCCACCATAAGAGTTGAAATAACAGCTATGGGTAATAACTTTCTAGGACTTGATGTAAGCCATCTCCAAGATGAGTTGGCATATACTATATTTGAAAATAATATTATGCATATAAATATAATTGATAAAATAGATATCTTTTTATTAATGCCTTTATTGGTTTTCATCCATGTCCTCCCTTGTTTTATATTTTATCATTACATTCCCTTAATAAACTTTATTTCCTCATCATCATTATATAAAACAAACTCAAACTCCCTTGCACTAAAAGTAAAGCATGAATTACTATCGCTAATATCTTCTCGATCTCCTGTAAAGTTTATCTGAAAATTCTTCTTTTCCTTCCCACTCATAATAAACTTCTTACCCTTATTGATCTCATCTTCTCCAAATATAAATTCTTCCTCAACAATGTGTTTTTTAAAAGTTTCTGGCACCAATACTTTAATGTAAAATTCTTGGGCCTCTTTGCTACAATTTTCTAATTCAAACCTACAGTTAATTGATATTTTACCATTTTCTCTTTGTATAAAATTTAGTTCATTATTACTAGATTCCCTATAATAATATATAGCATTTAAATCTTTTGATAAACTCTTTACTGCTTTTATTACATAACTAGACGATTTAGAAATAACAAGTAAAACTATTATAGTCCAAACAATCCTTTTATTCCCTGTTCCCAAATATCTATATTCTTTATATTTATAAATTTCCTTAAGCCCATAGTAGATTAACATTATAGATATAATACCAGCATAATGGAAAGTACCCCCATTTAGATTAATTGGTTTAAATATCCTTTCTATTAATGCAGTAGGATTGCTATTTGTATTAAACAATGAAATTATTCCAACTATAATTAAAATAATAGATAATATATATTTGGTCTTTGGGCTAAGATTTTTTGTCATAGGATACCTCCTTTATTTTGTAATCCTATTGTACCATAATATACTAATATTTTAGTCAAATTTGTATCCACTTAAAGATAATAATACTTGAGAAGGTAAATAGAACAACCACATTGATATAGAAGAAATATCATATAATAGATTTATAAATTTTCCTGTCAAGGATATGAAACCTATTATATTATATAAAGCTACATTTACATCACACATTAAAAAAAGAGTCATGCCTAAAGCTATCATCTGCCCATTTGGATTTGGATATATTTCATATTTATATGCCTTTATTGCTTTAGTAAGGCTTGTTAACAAACATATAGCATAATACGAACCTATCATAAATAAAAAATCTACTTTCATTATGAAAATATTAATAGCTGTGTAGCCAATAAGTATCGCCAGAAATATGATAATGAATTTTCTAATAGTTGAACTAACCTTTTTAGCCTCATATCTAATAGAATAAATTATTTGAACAATACAGAACAAAGTTATTCCTAATATATAATAATTATCTAAAATTAAAAGAAATAGATCTGCTAAAATGGTGATGAAAAGACCAGTTTGTAGCAAAGATACGTCCTTATTACAAAGAGCATGTTCTCTTGTCAAAATGGAAATAATAAAACAAAGTATTATACATATGAATTTAATCATATCTGAAAATATAAAAGTTTCTATATTAAACAAATCCATATATAAAAAAATAAAATATAATACTCCTATAATCATTAATAGGATTTTTATTATCCATTTATAATATTTGTTTCCCATTTTATCACCATAATATATTTTAATCTTTAATTAATTATATCAAAAATAAAGCTAGTTATAAGGTACTAACTTGATATTAACTTACTTTAAGGGATATAATGTTATTAAGTACTAAAATAAGGAAATAAGGAGGCTTTAAATTGATTGTAGGTCTAGATATGGGGGGTACCCATATAGATGCGGTTATTATAGAGGATGGTAAGGTTATAAATACAGTAAAAAAACCTACTAATCGAGATAATTTATTTGAGTCCATTTGGACTACTTTGGAAGAACTTGTTTCAGGATATGATAAATCTAAAATTAAACGAATCAACTTAAGTACTACAGTATCTACTAATGCTATTGTAGAAGGCAAAACTTCTCCTGTAGGTATGATCATTCAATCTGGTCCAGGTCTTCCCCATGATTTTTTAGCTTGTGGTGATGAAAATATATTTATTTCTGGATATGTTGACCATAGAGGTAGAGTTGTTAAGGATTTGGATACAAATGAAATAAAAGAAAGTATTGATTTATTTAGGGAAAAAAACATAAAATCTTGTGCTGTTATAAGTAAATTTTCTACTAGAAATCCAACCACTGAACTAACAATAAAAGAACTTATGAAAAAAGATTTTTCACCTATTACCATGGGACATACTTTATCAGGAAAATTGAATTTTCCTAGAAGAGTATTTACTTCTTATTTAAATTCAGCTGTGTATGATACCTTTAATGATTTTTCAAATAATATTAAAAAATCAATGGAAAAGGAAAGTATATATGCTCCTTTATATATACTAAAAGCCGATGGTGGAACTATGAATCTTTTGGCCGCCGAAGAGAAACCTGTTGAAACCATACTTTCTGGTCCAGCTGCCAGTTTTATGGGACTAAATGCTATGCTTAATACGGATAAGGACGCTATACTTTTAGACATTGGTGGAACGACTACGGATATATTCTTCCTAGCCGATGGAGTACCTTTATTTGAACCTTTAGGAATAAAAATAGATAATTACAAAACTTTAGTAAGAGCTATTTATAGTGTGTCCATAGGCTTAGGGGGAGATAGTAGCATTGATATAAAGGACGGCAAAATTAAAATAGGTCCTAAAAGAGAAGGATATCCTTATGCTTTTGGAGGACCAAAACCAACTCCTACTGATGCTATGATTGTTTTAGGATTAATGAAAGATGGAAATAAAGAAAAAGCTCTACAGTCTATGGAAACATTAGGAAATCAATTGAACCTATCGGTAGAAAACATGGCAAGAGAAATTCTTGATACTATGGGAAATATAATTAAGGAGAAGATAGATAAACTTTTATATGAAATAAATAGTCATCCTGTTTATACGGTTAAAGAGCTATTACATGGGAAAAAAATAGACCCAAAACTTATAAATATTATTGGCGGCCCTGCTAATGTATTGGCACCTATATTAGAAAAAAAGTTTAACCTTCCCTGCTATTATCCTAAAAACTATCATGTAGCCAATGCTATAGGAGCAGCCCTTGCAAAGACTACCACTGAAATAACTATGCTAGTGGATACAGCTCAAAGAATACTTTCAGTTCCTGAATTAGAAGTATATAAAAAGATAGATAAAAATTATACTTTAAATTCGGCAAGAAAAAAAGCAATGGAATTACTTGAAAAATCTGCTATATCCCTAGGAGCTAAAAAAGATGAAATAGAGGCAGAAATAACTGAAGAAAGTAGTTTTAATATGGTAAGAGGATTCTATACTAGTGGCAAAAACATTAGAATACAAGCTCAAGTAAAACCTGGACTCATTCATGAATTAAGAGGTGATGAAAATGATTAAAGCTAAAAACAAATTAGGTCTTGTTTTTTTCCCTGCCTTTGATTGGGCTATTAGCTCTACCCATCCTGAAAGGGAAGAAAGACTTTTATATACACAGGATCAAATCTTTGAAGAAGGAATCCAAGATATTGAAGGCATTAAATTTTACAATCCGATTATTGCTGAGGAAAAAGATATGCAAAGAGTCCATTTTTGTGTACCCGATGTAAAATCAAGGCTTACAAATTCCCATTTTATTTCAGTAGGTGGAGCTATAAAAGCTTTTCAATCAGTGATTGATAAGGAAGTGGATAAATCCTTTGCCCTAGTACGTCCCCCCGGTCACCATGCTCACAGGGTTGTATATGGAGATAGAGGTTTCTGTATAGTTAATGTAGAGGCAGTAATGCTGGAGCGAATTAGGCAAGAATATGGGCCTATGCGGGTGGCCATTATTGATACAGACTGCCATCATGGTGATGGGACTCAGGATATATATTGGAATGACAAGGATACTTTATTTATATCCTTCCATCAAGATGGGAGGACTCTCTATCCGGGGACTGGATTTATTGATGAGTTTGGAGGCCCTAGTGCTTACGGATACAATATAAATATACCATTACCACCAGGAACGGGGGAAGAAGGATTTTTATATGTACTTGATAATGTTGTTCTACCTATATTAGACGAATACCAGCCAGATATTATAATAAACTCTGCTGGTCAGGACAATCACTATACAGACCCTATTACCAATATGAACTTCACAGCTCAAGGATATGCAGAACTAAATCATAGGCTTAATCCTGATATTGCAGTATTGGAAGGTGGATATTCTATAGAAGGTGCATTGCCTTATATTAACCTAGGCATAATACTAGCTATGGCTGGTATTGATTACTCTAATGTTCACGAACCAGATTATAATAAGGATAAACTAAAACAATCAAGAGAAATTACAGAATATATAAAGCAGGTATCAGAAATAATATATAACCGTTGGAAGGATAAAGAAAATTTAAGGTTAAAGGATTTAAAAGGATTGGACTATGTAGAAAAATCTAGACAAATCTATTACGATACAGATGGAATATTGGAAAACCAAGTACAAAATTTCAAAGTTTGCAATAAATGCTCTGGTGTAAATACAATTAAATCTAGAAGTGATGGAGGATATAATATATATGCTATAACCATTCCAAGAGATGCTTGTTCTAATTGCATTGATAGAGGGCATAAATTATATAAAAATACTCCTTCTGATAATTATACAAATGTATATCTTCAAGATAGAGTAAATGATATATACTACTCCAAATAAGTATTATTACAAATAACTTTCTTTTATGGTGCCAGGCACCATAAAAGAAAGTTATTGATTTATATTTGGACTCTTTTTAAGAACCGATATATACCAAATTACAAGTACAATTCCCTTAAATACGCTGCTTATACTTATACTCCACCATACACCGTTTAAACCTAAAAAAGTAGATGAAAGGATTAAAGATGCTGGTATACGTAAACTATTAAACAATATTCCTATAAATGCTGGCGGAATACTCCTTCCTAGTCCATAAAATGCTCCTTGAGTCCCAATCTCAATAGTCATAAAAAACTGAGATAGGCCTAAAATTCTAAGATAAGTTATGCCCATACTGAGGGCTTCCTTGTCATGAGGAATAAATAACTTAAAAATAGGCTTTGCTCCAAATATAAGTAAAACGGTAGCAAATATACCTATAGTACCTACAATTAATAATCCTTTACGATAACCTTCCTTTATCCTGTCCCATTTTCCAGCTCCATAATTTTGACCAACAAAGGCAGATATAGCAGTAGAAAAACCTCCTGCAGTCATCCATGATATGGATTCTATTTGGGAACCAACATTTTGTACTGCTATAGGTGTAGAACCCCAATTGGCTATTATTCTAGCTATAACCATAGCAATGCTTGCAAATAATCCAGTTTGCAATGCTGCGGGCAAACCTAATTTAAATATCATCTTAATATAATCCTTATCTGGAACTTTAAAAATATTTAGATGTATAAATAAATTGGAATTTTTGCTTATTATTATAAATATAATTGTAACTATAAATTGAGCAATTATTGTAGCCAAAGCAGCACCCTTAATCCCCATTATTGGAAATGGACCAATCCCCATAATCATCAATGGATCAAGTATCATATTTATTATAAGCCCTACCACATTAACTTTAAATGGAGTAGTACTATCTCCAGAACCATTATAAATCCCCGAAAAAACAGGATTTAAAAAATAAAAAACTAGCCCTAAAGAAATTATTACTAAATAATCTATGGCCATCTGTATAACTTCTATATTACCTAAATTAAAAAAACCAATTATCTCATGCCTAAAAACTATAAGAATTAATGAATAGATTAATGCAATAATAATATCAAGCTGTATGGTATTAGATACATACTTTTTGGCAGCCTCCATATCATCCTTACCAAAGGATTGAGCTACTCCTACCTCCGCTCCTATCTTTGATATCATGAATAATGCAGAACCAAGCCATGTGAAAAAACCAGCAGTTCCTGCAGCTGCAACTGCACCCGTACCTACTCTGCCTAACCATATCATATCCATCATATTGTATGCCATTTGTACAAAAGAAGTAGCCATAATAGGTATGGCTAATTTGACTAAGGTTCCCGTTATGCTACCTTCTGTAAGTCGTCTATTCTCCATCGTACCTTGCCTCCATCCTGTGTCCATTATTAATTGTTTCGTAGCTCTAAGTAGTCCTATTCTATAACATAGTTAGGTATTGTTCAAGAGGATTTAGCAAAAAATAAGACAGGGAAACATATCAACTGTCCTCTGCCTTATTTGTGTTATTTAGTCTAATATCCTTCAGGAAAAGGTATCTCTCCTTTTCCACTTCTTATAAAAGAATTCGTCCATTCTGGCATATCTGGCTCTCTGTTCTCCTTTATCATCTTTTGCCATCTTTCATCTGTCAGTCTTTCATTGAATATGAACTCATAATAGCTAAATACTGCTCCCCTGGTTAAATATAATTTATCCTTTATTGGCACTACTGCATATATTTCAAATGCAGGACCAACCCCTGCTTCCATATATCCACCTGGACTATAATTATTTGGTGCAATAGTATGAAAATCTGCTATAACAGCCATATTTTTATCGGTCTCTGAAGTTATTTCAAACCAACGCAATCCCTCACCTGCAAAAGAACTAGTTAAAAACTCTAATGTACCCCCATATATTCCTATACGTTCATATTCTTCCTCTGTTAACTCTTCATTATTAAGCTCTTTTACTGAACAGTTAATTAAAAAACTAAGCAACTCTTCAAACTGTTCCATTTTAGCATCTATATTTTCTATAAGCAAATCTCTCTCTTTTAAATTCTTCCTTGAAAATTTAGTTAGCCATAATAATTTTTCATATACTTCAACATTTGGTTCTACATATCCTACTACAAAACTATATCCATCGCCACATTCTGCACCAGATTGCTTTCCATATAAAATAGTATCGTGTTTTAATTCTGACCAACTTCCTAACGCAGTATTTAAATTCTTATCCATCCAAGCTTCATTAGTCATAAATGAAGGATAGCCTTTCCCATAAGGCTCTAATAATCCCTTCAAAGTCCATAACCAACCCTGATACATATTAGACTTCCATTCTTTATCCTCCAGTTTTCCAAACTTATCTCTTAATTTTTTGAATATCTTGGGATAATCTTTCCAATCTTGATTTTCTTCCTTATCCATCTGAATTTTCTCTGCTCTATCACTACCCAAGACTCCCATTACATCTAATCCAGAAGGTATGGGTCTAATAATAGGCTCTACTAGTTCCTGAATAATTTCAGCATCTAATACATATCTTTGTCCCATAAACCTAAACTGTTTTCCTGCTGGAGTAGTTACAGCGGTATATTTTGGACTTATCTTAGGTTCTGGCAACCCTTCGGATTCATTGTAAAATTCATCTAATTTCTTATCATTATTTAATTTATCTAAATCGGGCTCTTTCCCATATATACTAAACAATAAATCTCCGTATTGATATAGGTTTAAATCATCAGAATTACCGACAAAAAAGTTAGTTGGTTCATATATTTGTTCCCATTTATCATAGCTATCTTTATCAGAATATATACTATAAGTAATCAATAAGGCCTGAAGGGTTTGTTCTACATTTCTTTCTTTTTTTTCTTCATCTGTATATAGAGGGAATGGAGCTTGCCCATACCACATCATAGCTTTAAAATATCTTTCAAAATCCTTTGATCTAGTATAATGTCCTCTTGGTATATATTGACTATAATCCAATTCATAAGGAAATAAACTAGACTTTTCAAATCCTGTATGAGCTTTTATCTTTTCAAATTCATCTAAAGCCATATCTTTTGCTTCTTTAGGCACATCTGCTGGAATATCCTTTTCCAAACAAAGTTTAGCAACAGAGAAGAACGTAATATTTTTAAGCTGAATATTTTTAATTTCTTCATTTTCTATGTTATTATGAATTGAAATAGAGTTGTTTAACATTTTATCTGTAAGTTCTTCTAATAAGCCTAATAGTTTTTGATCTTCTAATGTCCTTAAAGTATAATCGTAGAATATATGGTAAACTTGTAAGACAGAATCTGTAGTAATAAATGATGGAATATCTTTATATTCATTGTCTTCGTAAATATAAAATAATTGTTCTTCTTTTATAGGATTGACTACAAAATTATTTTTTATTAGCAATTCTTTTTGTTCTTCTGAAAACTCTCCAAATTGTTCTAAGTTTTCAATATTTGATAGATCAGTTTTTACTTTATAAGGTCTCACCTTTGGAGTATATTTAACCGGCTCGTAAGGGACCTCAATATTTGTTTTTTCAAATTTCTCTACAGCTACTACCTCTTTATTATTACATCCGGTTGTCAAAGTAGCCAATATTAACACTAAAGAAATAACTGCAAATATAAAACTATTCTTTTTCACTTAATATTCACCCTTTCTATTTTTAAAGTATTATCTTTCATCTTTACTTCTCCCATATAAACGCCTTCTTCTCCTTCAATTTTTACATATACTAAACCATCTTCTATCCTTAAATCCTTTATATCTTTAAAGCTATCACTCTCTAAAAATCCTTCAAATCCAAAGCCTTCCCACTTATAAGTATTTACTACCTTTTCTCCATTTTCAAGTATTTCAATAGATATTATTTCATCTATTCCATCTTTATCTATATCATAAAAATTGTAGTCTGTGAAAGGTTTAGATAATCTTGAACCTCTCCATTTTGGCTGTAATTTATTATTTTCATAGGAATATATAAATGGTCTTTTGGCTATTATCTTATGAAATGGTGTTTTCTTATATACCCCTATGGATACTTCATATTTTCCATCCCCATCAATATCTCCTAAAACTACTTTCCATGGCTTTAACCTTGAAAAATCTTCCCTATATATTTCTTTTATTCCCTCATTTAATGAAAAAATAGTTAACTCACCACCGTACTTTTTAAATTTCTTTTTTGTTAATAAAACCAACTCATCTAAATGGTCTCCATCTATATCTCCTATAGAATAATCTTGGATACTACCTTTTACTTTATGGGAAGCGATTTTTTGTTTTTTACTATTATGAATAATTACTTTCTTTTTATGTATTTTTATATAATAATTTTCATTGTAAAATTCTATTCTTACTGTTTTTTTATTTATATTGAATATAAAAAAGAGAACCATAAGGAAAAATAATATAATCCATATCAAATTTTTTCTAAAATATTTCATATCCCTTTACCTCTCTTTAGAAATCCAAGTTATGTATATATTGTAATATATATACTGTAAAACTTTGTTACAAAATAATGACAATTTCAAAACTGAATAGAATAAGACAAGGTACCATCTCCTTGTCTTATTCAAAAAATGTCTTTACATTGTATATTATGAGTATATTATCTATACTCTTATCTTTCATTAAAGTTGTTAAATCTTCATCATAATATCTAGGATCTACTACATAGATTTCGCTGAAATGTCCTGTTAAAAAAGGAATAAAGCTATTAGCATAGGAATCTTTAATTATTAACAGTTTTTCTTTATTATCAATATTTGTACTTATTTTTATTAACGGGTAATTTCCACCTAAAAAAACGGTATATTTATCCTTTTCATTAAGGCTATCCATATTATAAATAGAATTAGAATCTTTCCTTTCATCTACATATTCTACCTTAATACCTTCATCTTGTTTTGGTATATATAATTCAATACTATCTGGGGTTAATTTTCTAAATCCACTCTTTGAATACAGTGAACCATAGAAATCATCTGTAACCTTTTCAATATTAAAATAATCTTCCTTATGAGGACCTTCTCCTATATATTCCATAAACCTTTCATAGGCTAAATAGGCTCCCCTAGTAGTCCAGTGGTGATCTGTTTTATAGTAAATATATTCATCTTTATGAGAATACAAAGCATCATATATATCTACAAACTTTATATCATTATCAATAGAACTCTTTACTCTATCTATATAAATAAGCTCATCAGCATTGGGAGCATAGGGTGGTAATTTATCTTCTAAAATTTTCATTGAATTAGGCGCTAATATAAAATATTTATTTGCATTTAGCATATTAGAAACCAAGGAGTTTATATCATCAACTTTAGATTTAAAAATCTTTTCACTAGGCTTTTTAAACTTTTCCATTAAATATCCATCTTTCCCTAGATATACTCCATTATTTTCTTTTTTACCTAAAGCTTTCTCACCATTAGATTTAACTCCTATCCAAAAATCCCTTAAGGGAAATTGATCCGACACATATTTTTCATAGTTTGCAGTAAACCTTCCATCCATTAACTGAGATGTGGAAAGCTTAGGGGCTTGTTCTAATCTTCTGTTTTCAGCCTCTGAGAACACCTTATCAGCAGTTATCTTATTAATTATTATCATAGAACCAATATATATTAATAACAATATACTTAAAATCGGCTTGTATGAATCTTGTTTTTTCAAAACAATCCCCCTATCGTATAATATGTTTAGAATCTAAAATATAAAAAAGGATTATAGCTTTCATTTACTAAATAAGCAGTACATAGAAATATTAAAAACATATATACTGTTGGAATAACTATAGCTTCTCCTCTATTCATCCTGTCTTTTAGTTTTATGAATACTTTTTTAGGAATTGGAGTGCTACATATTATAAGCATTATAAAAAGTAAAGCATTGGTATATAAATAATAAATAGAAGTACCATCTATAAAAGGTCTACCTCCAAATCCAAACATAGTTCTAATATAGTCCATTCCTAAACTTATGCTTTCAAATTCAAAAAATACCCAACCTACTAGGATTATTAAAAGGGTATATATATGTTTAATAAATTTAGGTTTGTTTTCAAGCCATTTTAATAGAAATATTTTCTCTATAATCAAAAATACTCCATAATACAGTCCCCACAAAATAAAATTCCAATTAGCGCCATGCCATAGTCCTGTTAAAAGCCACACTATAATCAGATTTCTATATTGTTTTAAACTTCCTTCTCTATTCCCACCAAGAGGTATATATACATATTCTCTAAACCAAGTTCCCAATGAAATATGCCATCTCCTCCAAAACTCAGTTACACTTTCTGATATGTAGGGGTAATCAAAGTTTTTCATAAAATTGAAACCAAACATCTTGCCTAAACCCAAGGCCATATCCGAATATCCACTAAAATCAAAATATATTTGGAAAGTAAATGCCA
>JAAZMG010000265.1 GCA_012798935.1 Tissierellia bacterium
GCAATATATACAGAAAACTATTAAATAGTAATAATGAATATTTAGAAGAATTGAATTTAGAATTGATAAAAAAAGAAAAACAATTATATTTATTTAATTCTTTAGATAATAATTTTAGTAATTTTATAAGTAGAGTTACAGGAGTTTTAAAACATGAATTTAATTTTGTTATAGAATTTATAATCCATAAAATATCTAATAAGGATTTTATGGATATAGAAAAGGTAGAGGCATTAATATTTAAAACAGAAACTAAATTTGAGTATTTAATATATCAAGACAATAGGGCAAAGAAGACAATTTATTTATTAAAAAACTTAATAAATAAGATAAAAACTTTAAATAGTATGGAAAAAGAGATGGGGAATCTTGTAACTATAGAAAAATGGTTTGACTTTTATACTACCAAATATATGATAATTAAAAATGATTTAGATAAGGATAACAATATATATGAAATAATTGATAATATTGTTGAAGATAATCGTATTAGAATAAGTTTGAAACAAAGAGTTAATTTGATAATCGATAAAATAAATAAACAATATGAAACATTTTTATATAATAATTTTGATAATATTCATAGACAAAATATGGGTAAGTACAGTATTTTATCAGCGTTATCTAAAATAAGTAAATATTCAAATGAAAAGACAGTACTCTTAGTTATAGATGCAATGAGATGGGATATATGGGAAATAGCCCAAAATATTTTAGAGGGACATGGATATGTTCAAGAAAATAAGGATGATTTTTTAGTTGCTATGATACCTACGATAACTAGTATTTCTAGATTGTCATTATTTTCTGGTAATAAATATAAAACTATTATAGATGAAAAAATGAATAATGTATATGAGTATGATTATAGAGATGAATCGAAGCATTTAAAAAGATTTTTCAAAGGGAAAAAGGTTGGATTTACTATTGGTGGAAAAGAAAAGTTTAATAGATTAATGGATAAAGATTTGGATATATATGCTTTTATATACTCAGAATCTGATGCAGTATTGCATGGTTTAACAGATATTAATAAGGATATTATATATTATATTTTAAAAGAACAAATAGATAATATTATTAAGGAAGTGGAAAATAGATTTGATGATAAGTTTAATATAGTGGTTACAACAGATCATGGAACCATAGATATTAAAAATTCAAAAGGGATATATTTAGAAAATACTGTCACATCTTATTTAAAAAACTATTCTATTAACTATAGTAACCATGGCAAATATATTAGAATTTTTTCAATGGATAGTATAGATAAAGAGAATTATGATGAAATCCATAGCTATTTTAAAGATCTTGATTATTTTCATATAATAACTATAGAAGATATGACTAAATACTATTTACCAAAGAAGGAAAAAGATGAATATAATTTATTTTATTTGATATGTAAGTATAAATACCATATAGGTAGTACTACTAGGAGCACTAATACCCATGGTGGTTTCAGCATGAATGAAACTTTAATACCTTTTGCTGTGTTTCAAAAGGAATTAGAAAATATAAAAGAGTTAGATATAGTTATAATTAGTAATTTAGTCTATAAAACTAACTCTAAGTTAACGATTAAAGTTATTAACCCTAATGATTTTAACATAAGAAATATAAATTTGTCTATTAAGCCTTTTATAAATAAATATAAAATAGATTTTATTAAAAGAGAAAGTTCTATAGAATTTGAAATAAATATTATACCAGAAGTACATGGAACAGTAGATTTAAATACTACTATTGATTATGAAAAGCTTGGTAGAGAAATTCATGAGACTAAAACAATTCAAATAGATGTTAAAGAAGATTTAAAGACTAGAATTTCTAAAGATATTAAAAAATCTAGACGATTAGACTTTTAGGATGGTGAATATATATGGAGAAATGGGAAATTAAACTTAAAGATACTTTTGGCAGTGCTGTGGTGGATAAGAAAATTGCCCTTCAAAATAAAATTGGAGACTTGCCTAGATATGTTCTAGAATATCTACTGGGGTTTTTCTGTCAAGATGGAGTATCGGAAGAAAACATAAAGGAAATGCAAGATTATATATTTCAACATAGAGTATTGGGAAAAGAAAAAGAAAAATATAAGTATGAATTACAGATGAATTTTAGGAAAAATTTAATTGACAAATATAAAGTTAAGATAAATTTAACTAACAACAAACAATCTTATAATACTTTGGAGATACCTAGTTTAGGTGAAAATAATGCTTCAGTTTTGAATGCCATATTGAAGGAACATCCAAGATTATTGATAGATGGTATTTGGGGATTAGCTGAGCTTACTTATGATCCAGAAGATAAACATATAACTATGACTAATTTTAGGCCATTTCAGTTATCTGAAATAAGGATTGAGGAATTCATACAAGGAAGACATAATTTTTCAGCTAAAGAGTGGATTAATATTCTCATAAGTACTATTGGATTGAATTATAAAGCCTATAATACTAGAGAAAAAATGATATTAGTTTCTAGATTAATTCCTATGGTAGAAAAGAATGTCTTTCTTATGGAGTTTGGATATCCTGGTACTGGTAAAACCTATGCTTTTGAACAAATATCTTCATATTCCAGAGTGATTTCAGGTAGTAAAATTTCCGCAGCTCAATTATTTATTAATCTGTCTACAAAACAGGAAGGTCTTCTATGTCAATATGATGTGGTTTTATTTGATGAAATTGATAAGGTGCAAAAAAGTGGTATAGATGAGGAAGTTATGAGCAAGTTATATCAATATTTATCTTCAGGAAAATTTGATAGAGGTGGAATTGAGAAGAGTAGTTCTTGTGGAATTGTAATGGTCGGCAATTTACCTAAAGGTGAATTGGATAAGGATTTGTTTTTAAAGGAGATTTTAAATGAAGAGATGCTTAGAGATGCATTTTTGGACAGGTTAAATGGATTGATACCTGGATGGGAAATAAAGCCTATTCAAAATAGGGAAAAAAGTTTGACAAATAATTGGGGTTTTGCTGCTGATTATTTTAGTGAAATTATGAATAGATTTAGAAGTATTAGTTTTGATAATTTGTTTTATTCCAAGATACGCTTAATAGGAGCTTCTACTAGAGATGAAGATGCTATAAGAAGGTTATTTAATGGATACATAAAATTATTGTTTCCTCATGGAATCATTACAGCAGATGAAACCATAGAAATTATGGACATGGCTATAAGTTATAGAAATGCAGTTCTTAAACAGATATATAGTATATATGGGAATAAACAGTACAATAGGGAAGTTACATATGAAACAGTCCGGTAATTAAATTTATACGTTTATAGGAGCTGATATTTTGAATAAATATATAGTATTTCATAGTACCAGTTTAGTTTTTAAATCAGAAAAGATTATTAAAGATAGAAATATAGATTATAAAATAATTCCAACACCTAAGATATATGATCAAGTATATTGTGGCGTATGTATATGCATAGATGAAGGTAATTATAATAGGGTAAAAAAATTGTTAAATGACAATTATATAGAACACTATACTGGATAAACTTATTTTTCTTCATTACAATCATCTACCCCTGTACTTTCCTTTATAGAAGCATAGGCACCATTAATCTCTCCACCTAATATTATCATTATACTAGTTATATAAAGCCATACTAATAGTATGATTATACCTCCCAAACTGCCATAGGTTTTAGAGTAGTTTCCAATATTGTTTACATAATAGGAAAACACCATAGAGGCTAGAATCCATCCAGTTGTTGTAAATACTGCTCCTGGTAGAGTGTGGCTAAACTTTATATTAAGACCTTCCTCGGGAGTAGGGCTTAATTTATAAAGGAGAGCAAATATGATTATCATAGATGTGAAAGGAATTATAATCCTTAGAAATTCCCATATATGATGGAATATGAAGGCAGCACCAAATCTTTCAAATATTTTATTTCCAATGACTTCTCCAAAGACCAACATGGACAATACTATGATTATAAGGAAAGCCAAAGCAATGGTAAATACAATGGACAAACCCTTTAGTCGCCAGTAAGGTCTTTTTTTCTTTACATTATAAGCTTTATTTACAGCTCTAATTATAGCTGTAATACCTAAAGAACCAGTCCAAATAGCTAAAACAATACCCAAAGATAAAAGGGTGTCAGAGCTTGAGCCTACAATTTCTTTGGCTATATTTTTAATCATAATCTGAGCTTCTATAGGCAGTACAATCAATAGATTATCTAACACTTCTTCTCGGGCAATAGTCGTATAACTTAATAAATTGAGAAAAAATATTAAGAAAGGGAATATAGATAATATTAAAAAATAGGTTAATTGTCCTCCTACAGCAGTTACTTCATCTTCTTTTATCCTACAGAATAGCTCATCTAAAAATCGAAACCATTTTTTATTTTTATGTTTATGTATTTTATCCTTAAAATTGTTTTTAAGATTCAATTTATATACCACCTTTTATACTTTATAATAACATATAATAATATGATTATACTATTTATTTAATTATAATATTATTATATAATATACACCTATAGGGTATAAGTATAGTATAAATTAAATTTAGGGGGTGGAAGTATGAAAAGGTGGGTTTGGATTTTAATAGGGATTGTGATCATAGTAGCTGTAGTAGTAATATCCTTGTCTTATATTAAGCATAACTCTATGTTTAAGAATGATGTTGAAGAGAAAGAAAATATAGAAGAAACTAAGGACTTAGATAAGCTTTCTCCAGAAGAGATAGTTATGGAAATTATAACTTTAGAAAATCAGGAGGAAAATGTAACTAAAGTTGTTGGTTTATTGCCAGATATAGATTTTAACAATTTAAAGAATACTTATGGAGAGAGTGGAGTTTTAAATCTATTAGATTGGATATCTAAACAAGAGATTGAAAAGGAAGAGGATATACTTATTTTAATTGAAATAGGAGAGAAATTTGAAGGAAAAGAATATACTAAGTATATTGAAAGTATTGCCAATGCCTATGTAAAGGATAAGATCAAATTCATAAAAGTTCTATCTAAAATTCCAGATAAAACCCAATATATTGCATATGCATTAAATGATTTACGTATATATGATAGAGGTGTTCATAATATATATGATGATTTGAATATGATAATTAATTCAGAAGAATTAACTAATGAAGAAAAACGAGTGGGGATTGATTTGATAAATTTCTATGCTGAATGTAGCACCTGATAGAATAATAAAAAAAGCGAGGAGTTCCTCGCTATATTTTTTATTATTTTAAATATCTGTCAAACCAATTAGTAATTTCTTTAAGCCTTCTTATTCTATGTTTTGGTTTTCCAGACCTACTCAATTCATGATTTTCTCCTTTAAATATACAAAGTCTTGCTTCTACTCCGTGATATTTTAATGCGGTAAACATTTGCATTCCCTCAGGGATCCAACAGCGATAATCTTCTTCTGAATGGATAAATAGGGTAGGGGTTAGTACCTTATCTGCATATTTTAATGGAGAATGGAACCATAGCTTGTCTACGTTATTCCAAGGGGTTCCTTCTTGTTGGTCATCTACAAAATAATATCCAATATCCGTAGTGCAAAATTTTGATATCCAGTTGGAAATACTTCTTTGGGAGGCGGCTATTTTAAACCTATTGGTATGGCCTATAATCCAGTTAGTCATAAATCCACCATAGGAGCCACCTGTAACTCCTAGTCTATCTTCATCTATAAAGGGGTATTTTTCCAGTACCAGATCCGTAAACTTCATAAGATCCTCATAATCAATGGTACCATATTTCCCTCGTATATCAGCAAATTCGTCACCTCTACCATCACTACCTCTTGGATTACAGTAAAACACTACATAGCCCTCATTAGCCCAATATTGCATTTCATGGAAAAATACTTCTCCATAGACGGTTTTAGGACCTCCATGAATATCCAATATACCAGGGTATTTTTTATTTTCATCAAAGTCTATAGGCCTCATTATCCAGCCTTCAATAGTTATGCCTTTTTCTGTTTTAAAGTTTATTTTTTCAGGAATAGAAAGTTTCTTCTCTTTTATTACCCATTCATTAAATGTAGTTAGTTGTTTTTCTTTGTAATTATTTAAACTATATAATTCTTGAAGTTTAAGTTCTCTAAGCCCAACAAAGATTATCTCTTCATTTAGCACATCAAATCCATCAATAGATCCTTTTTCTATAGTTAACCTTTCAATATCGCCAGTACTATCTATTCTACTTATGTAAGAGCTACTATATTCAGTAGTTATAAAGTATAGATATTTGCCATGAACTTTAATAGTGTTATTGTTTCCATATCTACAATCAGAGCCTACACAATTCCATAGACTATAATCAAAATCGGCAGGAGTTATTCTCTCTACATTTTTATTATTATCCATTATGTATATATGGTTATTCTCATTGATGCCATAGTTTTTCATATTTGAACCAGCAAATACTATCTTATCCTCTAGGAAATCTGCATAGAAATAAGAAAAAGGAGATTCATGGGTTAATCTTTCTAAATGGTCTTCTTTAATATGATAAAGGTATAAATGAGAATGGGTAGGCATCTTATCTATAAAAGAGTTAGTAATAAGAACTATTTTGGATTTGTCTTCATTTAATTTAAAACTATCTACATTTGTGAATTCATCAGTAATTGGACTTAAGCTTTTCTCTTTAATATTATAGATATATAGTCTATTTCTTTTTTTGTTGGTAAATCCTTTTCCATTAAACCAGTAGGGAATTTCATCTAATACTTGATAATCCTTTTCTTCTTCAGAAAGGTCTTTTAAGTTTAGCTTATTATGGTCATAGGTAGCAGTTACAAGGAAAGTATTTTCATCTAACATTTCCATATTTGTTACATCTAGTGGTATTTCAAAGGATTTGTTAGCTTCACCACCATCTAAGGATATTTCATAATAAAGGGTTAAATCTTCTCTTTTTTCTTTTTTTGATTTATCCTTTGAGTCTCTCGTATCGGGAAATAATATAGTGTTTTTATCTTTAAAAAGGAAAGTTTTTACCGAATCTTGAGAGGTTAGTTTAAAGGATTTTTCCTTTTTAATATCATAGATATAGATATTTGAAAAATATTTATTATTCTCCACATCTATTTTGTGGAGGATGAAACCAATCTTACTACCATCAGGAGAAAACTTTAGTCCTGATAAAAATTTATACCTAGTAAAATCATCTAATTGTAAATTTTCCACATATATCCCTCCAAAGTTTGTTTACTAACAAATAACTTTCTTTTTACGTGCCAGGCACCAAAAATGAAAGTTATTGAATGTTTAAATCAAAACTATTTTTATCAACGATTAAATCATAGGATTTAGACATAATCTGATCTAAATTCTCAGGATTAAATCCCTCCAGAGTTTCAACAGCAAAGGAAGAGAAATTATAGTTTAAACCATCGGCACCAATACCTACCCCCATCATCATAGTTATAGCATCAGCAATATGGACAATGGAAACCAAGGCAGGATTTACAATAGACTTTTCTGGGGTGTGATGAAGTCCAATAGCTTCTACTAAATCCTTTGGGAAATTCCATTTTTCAGCTATTTTTTCTCCAACTTGGGCATGATTAAATCCGAGTATCTCTTCTTCAGCTTCTAAAAATGACAGATTACCATATTCTACTTTATTTACTATGGATTTATATTCCCTTTCCACATAGAAATTTAATATGGTTTTACCTATATCTCTTAATAGTCCACCAATATAAGCAGTTTCAGGATTAGAGAAATTAACTTCTTTAGCAATATATCTGGAGATAATGGCACAAGTTTGAGATTGAGTCCATAGATCATTTTCTCCTAGAGCATATCCTTTTAATTCATGGGCCATCATTTTACTTACAGTAGAAGCTAAGGCCATACTCTTTATGGTTTGAAATCCTAATAAAATAGTGGCTTGAGAAACCGTATCAATCTTCCGTGGATATCCATAGTAAGCAGAATTGGCAAGTTTTAATATCTTGGAGGTTAAGCTTTGATCTTTTAATATTTCCTTTTCTAAATCTTCGATTGTAGAATCAGGATCTTCTGTAATCTTTATAATTTTATTGACCCTATTTGGAAGTACTGGCATATCCTTTACTTTTCCTACTATATGATTTAATCTTGTTTCTTTCATAGTTTATCTCCACCTTATAATAGTAGTATACTATTATTATACTAAATAGCCAAATTATATCCTATAGATATTATGGATTATTTATTGCAACCTTTTTAGAGATTTACAGTCTAAATAGTAAAGGGAGGACATCATGGGAAGGTATACAGAAAAAGAGCTAATAAAAAAACTAAAAAATGACGAAGAAGAAGCCTATGAAATAGTTTTAGATACCTATGGGAATAGGCTTATAAAAGCTTGTTATCTAATTCTTAAGGATGAAAGGGAATCGGAAGATGTAGTGCAGGAAACTTTTTTAAAAGTATTTAAAAATATTCAAAGCTTTAAGGGGAAAAGCTCTCTTTATACTTGGCTCTATAGTATTGCTATGAATTTGTGCAAGGATATGCTAGGGAAAAGGACTAATAGACTATCCTTTAATGATGCTATAGAAATAGAATCTGGTAGTCTGGAAGATATAGCTTTAGATAACATAGATAAAATATTATTAAAAGAAAAGTTATTTGAATTACCTTTTATATATAAAGAAGTGTTAATTCTATTTTATTTTGAGGATTTATCTATTAAGGAGATAAGTAGGATTCTTGAAGAAAAGGAAGGTACTATTAAGAGTAAATTATCTAGGGGAAGAAATATACTAAAAAAATCTCTGTTGAAAGGAGGAGATTTTGATGAAAAATAGATTTGATCTAGAGTTAAAATCCATAATGGAAGAAGAAACCAAAGATATATTTATGTCTAATGAACTTAAATGTAGGATTATGGAAAAGACGAGAAATAAAAGTCTAAGAGAAAAGATATCAGATGTTTTAAATAGATATATAGAAATACCTATACCAGTGGCAATAGGAGTATTAGTAGCAATAATTATTATTAATATAGTACCAATAAGTAAGATGGATATAAGTTACAGCAATGTAAAAGTTATAAGGGCAGGATCTTCAGAGATTATAATAAGGGATGTAAAGGATGTGAGTTACAATGAAAAAAATTAGGATTAAGGTGAAGACTTTAATAATAGTATTAGTCTCTATATTTATTATTTTTGGATATATTGTACCTCCAATTATGTCTAAGATAACCAAAAATATAAGTTACAATGACAGAGAAAAAGCTATTAAATTATATAATATATATTTCAATATGTTTTCTTTTAGCCAAAAAGACCAAGGTCTTTACAATTTATCTACCCTTATGATTCCTTCAATAGATACCTATGATATATTTATGGGCATGAGAGGGGGAGGGGGTAATAATTTAACAAAGGATAGAGTAGAGAAGGTTATAGGATATTATGAAAAGATATTAGATAAATATGAGAAAAGCAAATATTATGCTAAATCATATAAGAACCTATTGGATATATATACGGGATTGGGAAACATTGATAAATCTTATGAATTAATAAACTGGGGAAAGAAATCTTCCAATGAAGAAATAAGGTATATTAGCGATTTATACAGAGCCTTTTATCACTTTGCAGACAGAGAATATGATAAAGGATTAAATATTATAGATCATTATATAGATAAAGGAAAAGAGGATAGGGAACTTTATATTCTAAAGGGGCATATATATTTTGCCAAGGAAGAATACGATAAAGCAGGCAAGCTTTATAAATTAGCTGAGACAACCCCCCATATATATGATGAATATGAAAATCTATTTGGCAATCTAAAAAAATCCTATCGAGGTCCATGGATTGATGACTTTTTAAAATATAAAGGAGACTATAGGTTTAAAGGTAAAGTTACCTTTAATGGTAAGGGAATGCCTTTTGCTCAAATATATGTACGGGATATATCTAAATATGGAACCTATAGCTCATCAGGAGAAAATTTTGTGGCAATTACAGATTCTAATGGAGAATTTGAAACTCCAGGTTTTAAGGAAGGTCAGTATGAAATAGGTATTGGGATTAGTCATCCTTTAGCCTATGATATGGTATATATGGAAAAGGATATAAGAAAGCTAGATTTATATGAGGATATGGTATACGATTTTAATTTTATTTCCCCTATGGAAATAATAAGCCCTAAAGGAGAATATATATTAAAGGATAATGAATTTACTCTTAAGTGGGAAGAGGTTGAGGAAGCAGAGTATTATAGGGTTAAGGCTATTAGCTTTGAAAATCCTTTTAGAATGGAAGGAAGTAGCAGTACTTTTTCCATTCCTGATAAATATGGAAAGTATGAAATAAAAGGGACAGA
>JAAZMG010000037.1 GCA_012798935.1 Tissierellia bacterium
GATATAGAAAAAATAGATAAACAAAAAAGCTATCTTAAACCATAAAGTTTTCTAGGACAGCTTTTTTGTTTAAGGCAACCATTTATGGTATATACAAAAGAAGGAAAAAGAAAAGATTTGTAGAATATTATAATACAACAATAAATATTAGGTGGTGGAAACTTTATGCAATATAGAAGTTTTACAAAAGACAATATTCAAGTATCAGCCCTTGGATTTGGGTGTATGCGTTTTCCAATACTTGACAATGATTCTAGCAAAATAGATGAAGAAAAGGCTATAGAAATGCTTAGATATGCCATAGATAATGGAGTTAATTATATTGATACAGCTTATCCATATCATCGAGGAGATAGTGAATATCTAGTAGGTAAAGCTCTAAAAGATGGTTATAGGGAAAAAATTTATCTTGCTACAAAACTTCCTGTTTGGTTAACTGATAGCTATGAGGATTTTAACAAATATTTAGATGAACAGTTGGAAAAGCTTGATACTAGGCATATTGATTTTTATTTACTACATTCTTTAAATAAGGAACGTTGGGATAAGATTAAAGCATTAGATGTTTTAAAATTTGCCGATGAAGCTAAAAAAAGTGGAAAAGTTAAGTATATAGGTTTTTCATTTCATGATGAGTTAGAGATATTTAAAGAAATTATAGATTCTTATGATTGGGATTTCTGTCAGATACAATTAAACTATGTTGATAGAAATTATCAGGCTGGGGAAGAAGGATTAAAATATGCCTATGAAAAGGGTATATCTACAGTCATAATGGAGCCTATTAAAGGTGGGAAACTATCCAATCCATCGGATGAAATTAAATCTATATGGGATTTAAATGATATAAAAAGAACTCCTTCTGAATGGGCTCTTAGATGGGTATTGAACCATAGGGAAGTGTCAGTTTTACTAAGTGGTATGACTACCCTTGATCAGGTAAAAGAAAATATAAAAACTGTATCTAATGCTCTAGCTAATTCTTTGAATAAAAAAGAAATTGAATTAATAGATAAAGTTACAAATATTTACAAAGAAAAGATTAAAGTTGCATGTACTGGTTGCGAATACTGTCTTCCTTGCCAAAAGAATGTTAGTATTCCAGATATATTTGAACTGTACAACAATTTATATGTTTTTGGAACAGAAGAAACTTCAAGGAATACATATGAATCCTATATACGAAAAGGGAAAGATGCTTCTATGTGTGTAGAATGTGGAAAGTGCGAAACTATTTGTCCTCAGAATATTAAGATAAGAGAACATCTTAAAGATGCTCATAAAATTCTAACTAGGTAATCAGGAAAGAAAAAAATAATTAATATATTTGGAAAATGGTGGATATCCTATAATAGGGGGTGATATAGGATGTATCCACATAATAAAAAAATAAAAAGATGGGAAATAGCAGGGATCTTTTGGATTATTATAGTTGGTTCCCTTTTGCATTTTACCTATGAATGGTCTAATAAGTCTTTAATAGTAGTATTGTTTAGTTCGGTGAATGAAAGTGTTTGGGAACATTTTAAATTGGGTTATTGGGCCTTGGCATTTTTTATGTTAATAGAATATTGGTTTATTAAAGATTACACCAATAGTTTTTTTCTAGCTAAAACCATAGGCATACTTGCAATGAATTTATTTATAGTAATAGTTTTTTATTCTTATACTGCTATTGTTAAAGAACCAATACTAATCATAGATATTGTATCCTTTATAGCTGGGGCTATACTATGTCAGTTTATAAGTTTAAAGATAATGAAGAAAAGTGTAAGCAATATAGCCAATAAAATTGGATTAGTAGTATTTATATTGATTGGAGCAATACTTATATTATTTACTTTCTATCCTCTTCATTTGCCCATATTTAAAGATTCTAATACAGGGAAATATGGTATTGAATAAATACATGAGGTGATGAATATTATGAAATTTGGGATAAGAAAGCCAAGTGTTAAAAAGAGAATAGGTGCAAGGACAAGTATCAAAAGGCAAATAGTCCATAGAGGTGGATTTAAAATGCCAAGGGGATATGGCTGGATTAGAGATCCTAAAAAATATGCCTATAATAAAGTTTATAATAGAACTACCTTTGATATATTTAAACTGTTAAAGAAATTATTTAAATGACATATGAAAGCTCACTTTTTTAACATGAAGGTGAGTTTTTCCTTTTATTGATATTGATATAGTTTCAAAATTTATGTATGATAGATTGATGGCATAGGAAAAAATCTTATTA
>JAAZMG010000266.1 GCA_012798935.1 Tissierellia bacterium
AATACTGCAGATATTAACTTTCTCTCATCTTCCCTTTTTGCTTCCCTTTCTACAATTGAAGCCAGAGTAACTATTTCGTTTAAAGATAAATCTATATTTTTCATACTCGGTTTTACATCTCTCTCATATATTTCTTCAAACTCAGTAAGCATTTTCTTTATTATCTCTTCTTCTGTAGAATTAACAAATATTTCATAGGTAGATGGAAAAAGAAATCCTTCTAAACTCTGTCCATCCTCTAACTCTTTTAAAATTGGATACTCGTCTTGGAAATATTTTTTGTCTGAAGTTAATTTTAAAAACTTTTCCTTATCAACTAAACCCTGTTTCTCTAATTTATCAGCTATTTGACGAATTTCATAACCTTCTGGAATAGTAAATTTAACAACATTTTCATCTTTGCCCCCTTTAGATAATTGGGCAATTATGTCATTAACATCCATCCCAGTATTCAAAAAATAAGTTCCTGCTTTTAATTTACCATCAGCTTTATTGTTTTTTACTGCTATTTTAAATATAAACTCATTTTTTATTAAACCTTCTCTTTTCAATATACTTGCAATTTTACTGGAGGTGCTACCAGTAGGTACTTCTATATTTATTTCTTTAGGATTCTCAATTGAAACGGCTGTAAGGCCCTTTTTATAATAAAAATTACCTAGTAATATAAAAGCTATAAAAATCAATAAAACTAATTTCCCTTTATTATTCCTCTTTTTCTTCTTTCTAGTTTTTGTTATTTCCACTAATGGATCTCCACCTTTAAATAGATATTTATCTACTTTATTATACAGCCTTTATGATTTAATTACAAGAATTAACAGAAATAAACTAAGAACTCTTACCTGTTTTCAATATGCTTTATTGCCTTATCATATACAGATAATATTAAAGATCCAAATATAGATACAGATACAATTTGTCCAAGACTAATACCTAAAACCGTATACCAATAAGGTACCCTAGTGAAATAGGAAACCCATATGGATACAATAAATCCATTTAATAATATGGGAGGTAATGCCCCCATAACCTTATTTGGCATTTTACTTGTCAAATATGCTGCCATTAAAGTAACCAAACTTCCACCAAATATATCGATTAAACCAAATGGTGAATAAGGTGCAAGTATTAAATTAGCAACTAAACAACCAACAAACAATCCTGGTATTGCCGCTGTTTCAACTAAAGGTAATAGGGTTAAACCTTCAGCTATTCTAAGCTGTATTGGTCCAAAAGCTAGATCTCCCATAGGGATTTGTATTAGTATAAGTACTAAATAAATTCCTGCAATTAGGCTTGCTTTAGTTAAATATTTTGTGTTCATAAATAATCCTCCCTACTACTTAAATTAATCTTTTTCAATATTTATAACTTCCCCAATAATATTATTAACATCTTGAACTAATTGAGAGAATCTAAGTTCTGCCGCAAAAAATTCTTTAATTGCCGGATTAAGCATTAAAACATCTTCTAATTTTTGTAGTTTCTCCATTTCTTCTTGCTTTACTTTTTTTCCAGACAATTGGTCCATTTGTATCTCCAAAACTTTTCCCCTAAAGTCCTCCACCATCTTTTTATTCTTTTCATTAGCATAAACAATCTCCCTTTTTTTTATGTATGTTCTATATTCTTCTGAATTTTTTATTGCCCTTGCTAAGTTATGGGCCTGGTCATACACATTAATCATATTATAACCCTCCTATATTTTAATCTTATTATTAATAATATTGAAATTAATATAATAGAAATATAATTAGCTATAAAACAAATACCAGTTGTCTGAGAATACCTTTAAATCATCCTATTTATTTAATATAATATTATATCATTAATAGTATACATTGAACAGATAGTATCTAACTAAAACATCCTAGCATATTTTTAATAACATGCTAGGATGTTTTTTATACTTCCATTATAATAGGCAATATCATCGGGTTTCTCTTTATCTTGCCATATATAAATCCTCTTAAGGCATCCCTTATATTAGATTTTAATGTTGCCCAATCAGTTATATGTTTTTTCTCACATTCATCTAGTACATCTTTCACTACTTTTCTTGCTTCCTCCATTAAATCCTCTGACTCTCTTACATAAACAAATCCTCTAGATATTATATCTGGTCCTGCAATTACTTTTCCTTCCTGCTTACTCATAGTAACAACTACAATAATTAATCCATCTTCTGATAGATGTTTTCTATCCCTTAAAACAATATTTCCTACATCTCCTATACCTAGCCCATC
>JAAZMG010000267.1 GCA_012798935.1 Tissierellia bacterium
CTGGATTGATGATCTGCCCCAAAAGGATTTACTGCATAAATAAGTCCTACTGCTGGCTTAAATTGAGGCATATGTGCTGGAAATTCTTGTTTCTTTACTGATATACTAAGTGGAATTGCATCCTCTCCTAGTTGTTCAGCCACCCTATAGCTTCCTTCACCTAATAAATCTCCAAAGCCTTCTCTTTTCGCTATCTTTTCAATTAATATTGGCAAAGCCTCTGCATTGCCAAAGTTCAATTTTATGCCTTCTGTAGTTTCCTCATTTATTATTCCTTTCTCGAAACATTCCATTGCAAATGCTATAGTGGCGCCACAAGAAATAGTATCTAAACCATACATATTACATAGTTGATTAGCTAATGAAACATATTCTAAGCTGGTAACACCACAATAGGATCCAAAGGTTGCTGCAGTTTCATATTCTGGTCCTCCATATAAAGGGTCTACCATGCCTGGAACTTCAACTACCCTTTTACATCTAACAGCACAAGCGTAGCAAGTGTCTCTTTCTTTTAATATGGTTTCATACATGGTGGTACCAGTAATGCTTTCTGCTCCCTCAGGGAAATAACCAGTTGTCCAGTTTTTAGTAGGCAAAAATCCATCCTTGCTAAAGTCTTCTAAATCTCCATCAGTACCATATTTCCCTAGCCCTGCTACAGATTCATTTTCTTCTAGCCTTGATTTTACACTTTTAGATAACTGGCTAAACTTTTCCTTATTATGTGGTTTGATTGTTTTGCCCTTAGCAACAACTACAGCCTTAAGGTTCTTTGAGCCCATTACAGCTCCCATTCCATTTCTACCATTTGCTCTATTACACATATTGATTATACATGCATATTTCACTAGGTTTTCTCCACCTGGCCCTATTTGGGCAATTTCTACATCATCTCTACCTAGTTCCTGTCGAATAATTGCCTCTGAATCACCAGTTACTTTTCCCCATATTTTTTCTGCATCTCTTAACTCGGCCTTGTCACCATCAATATATAAATATACTGGTTTTTCTGATTTGCCTTTTACTACTATGGCATCGTATCCATTTGCCTTAAGATGGACTGGGAAGAACCCTCCCGCTTGGGTATCTCCAATTGTTCCAGTAAGTGGACTTTTTGCTGTTACATTCATCCTGCTAATCCCACTAATTGGTAGCCCTGTTAACGCTGATACTGAAAAAACAAGTGTGTTTTCTGGTGATAACGAATCAATTCCTGGTTCTATATCCTGCATTGCTAAATAAAGGCCTAATGCTGATCCGCCAGGATAAAGTCTATATATCTCACCTGGTAAAGTTTCTAGGTTTGTTTCCCCTTTGGTTAGGTCTATATTTAAAACCTTTGCATCAGGAAATTGATTGTACATAAATTATGCCTCCTTTTCTTTGTTTACCCTATTTGGAAATTATAGAATTCATTTTTAAAATTTAATTATTGACTATTTATTTTCTATTTCTTCTACTTCTTTCATTAAAAGATTTAATATTTCTTCCCCATCAGCTCCTACCATTTCTACATATTTCTCATAGGCAGGTCTAGAAGCTTCTTTAAATGCTGCTCTTTCTTCCTCTGTTAACTCTACAATTTCTACATCAGGAGTAGCTTCTTTTATCTTTTCTAAAGCCCCACCATTTAATTCTGCTTGAGCTTCAAATGAAAAATCTCTTAATTCTTCTACTGTGTCAAGGATCATTTGTTGTATATCCTCTGGTAGACCGTTAAAGAAATCTGGGTTTACAGAAGTTGTAGTTACATAAAGACTTGATCCACCTAATGTTAGATAATCCTGAACTTCACAGAATTTCATCTCTTCAATAGCTGATATTGGGTTTTCTTGACCTTCAATCATTCCAAGTTGTAATCCACTATAAACCTCCATATAAGGAACTGGAGTAGGATTTGCACCATATGCTTCATAAGATGCTACAATCATTGGAGAAGGCATAGTTCTCATCTTTAAACCTTTCCATTTATCTGGAGTATTTACTGGTTTATTTGATGTCCATTCCATAGTTCCTTCTGTCCAATATGAAAGAACTTTTATATTTTTTTCTAAATACTTAGCAGTTAGTAATTCATTTAATGCTTTACTTGTTTTAAATATTTCTTTGTTTTTATCCATATCTTCACTAAATAGGAAGTGTAAGGAGAATAATTGGTTCTCAGGAACAATTGTACCTGTATTTCCTGGAGAGATCATAGCAAACTCTAGACCCCCATTTTGTAACAATTCACATTGTTGAGTTGCATCTCCAATTTGACCTACTGGATAAATATCAATATTTATCCTTCCATTTGATTTTTCTTCTAAGACTCTTTTGAACTCTTTAACATATACGTCTTGTATACTACCGTTATTTTCCTCATGAGCAAATCTCCAATTATATGTTTCTTCTCCAGTAGCTTCTCCATTCTTATCCGGTGATGTAGATGTACCTTGTTTTCCACCACCGCAACCCACTAATAATGCCATTACTAAAACTAAAGATATTGCACTAAGTATCACTTTTTTCATTTGATAATCCTCCTTTTTTGTTTAATAATTTATTAGTGTATAACTATACTAATCTTTTAAAAAATCTAAAACTGTACGAACATGCATTTCCACGCCATACTTTAAGGTGTCCTCATCTATGTTAAACATAGGGTGATGATGAGGATAAGTAATTCCTTTTTCTTTATTCCCATTTCCTATAAAATAAAAGAAACTTGGAACTCTTTGGGAGAACTCTGCAAAATCTTCACCTGCCATACATCTGTATTCAACAAATATATTGTCACTGTCAAATGTTTCGATGGCAGCTTTTCTTACATAGTTCATCATCTTATCATTGTTTTGTAATGCTGGGTTGCTAGGTATAAATTTTAGATTATATTTAACATTCATTGCCTCACATATTCCACTTATTAATCTTTCAAACTTTTCCAATAAAGCTTTTCTTTCCCTTTGTTCATCTTTAAATAGGTATCTTATGGTACCTCCAACTTCTACCTTATCTGCAATTACATTGCGACCAGTACCACCGTTTATCTTGCCTATCATAATTGCAATAGGTGATAATGGATCAATTTCTCTAGTCTGTATGGATTGTAAACTTTGTATAATATTTGTGGCTGCTAATATTGCATCTATAGCTGTATGAGGTGAGCCAGTATGCCCAGCCTCCCCTAATATTTCTAGCTCAAATTCATCTAAGGCTGCCATTACAGGTCCTTCAGCTAAACCAACCTTTCCACTCTCTATTGGTGTCCAAAGGTGTATCCCAAAAGCTGCATCTACCTTAGGATTTTCAAGTACACCTTCCTTTATCATATCCAATGCCCCTGCTTCCTCTTCATTAGGTTGGAATACAAATTTTACATTTCCTTTTATATTATCCTTATATTTAGACAATATCTTTGCAGCTACCATTAACATTGCTGTATGTCCATCATGACCACAAGCATGCATGACTCCTTCATTTACTGACTTAAATGGTAAATTGGTTTTTTCATTTTGTGGTATAGCGTCTAAATCTGCTCTTAGCATTACAGTTTTCCCTGATTCCTTACCTCTTAATAAGCCAACTATACCAGTTTTTGCTACCCTTTTAACCTCTAAACCAAGATCTGTGAGATAATCATAGACAATTTGGGATGTTCTAACTTCCTCATACCCTAGTTCAGGATGCATATGAAAATCCCGGCGAAGATCAATTAGTTCCTCTTCTAAAGCTTGAACCTCTTTCCTTAAATTATTCATACACTACACCTCCCACTTTTATGGTACTAATACTAAAGATAATTGAGGGAAGAATATAATCAATGCCGAAATTATAACTAACATTATTAAATATGCTGGCAATCTCCTAACTACTGTCAAGAATGGTACATCAAACACTGCACATGCTGTAAATATATTACACCCAAATGGTGGACTTATTGACGCTATAGCTGCTTGTAATGTAACTATAATTCCTAGATGAATTGGATGAACTCCTGCTTGCATTGCCATTGGGAAAAATATAGGGGTTAAAATAACTATTGCAACGATAGAGTCCACAAACATACCTGCTACAAAGAAGAATATAGTTACAGTTACTAAAACTCTAACTGCTGAAGGGGTGGTTCCAAGTACTGCTTGAGATATCATTTGGGGTATCCTTGCATAAGAAATAGCCCAAGATAATAAACTTCCTGCAGCAACTAACACAAATACAGCAGTTGTTACTATAGCCGTTGATAAGGCAATATCCTTGATATCTTTAAATTTAATAGATTTAAATACAAATACCTCTAAAATTATTGCATATAGAACTGATACTGCTGCTGCCTCAGTAGGACTAAAGAAACCAGAGTAGATTCCGGCGAATATTATTACTGGAAATCCTA
>JAAZMG010000038.1 GCA_012798935.1 Tissierellia bacterium
CTTCCTTATTAATCCTTCTAGGCATTCCCTTGACTCTAATGGTCTTAAAGTCAAACCCTTCCTTGGGTACCAATTCACTTTCAAGTCCTTCTTTAGTACCTACATATAAAATTTCTGCATCCTTATGTCTGTTTTTTATCTCTGTTGCTATAGCTAGAGCCGGATAAATATGTCCTCCAGTCCCTCCTCCTGTTATTAGATATCTCATGTATTTTCAACTCCTATCTAAATTAACATGTCTTGATATATTTAATAGAATACCTACAGCTGACATATAAAGAATCAAAGACGTCCCTCCATAGCTAACAAAAGGAAGAGGAATCCCAGTTGTGGGTATTGATGAAGTAACTACTGCAATATGAATTAAAGATTGAATTGTTATCAAGGCTACAATCCCTGTAGTAAGCAAGCACCCAAATAAATCCTCCACATTTAAAGCTATTCTTATACCTCTCCAAATAAGTAGAAGTAATAATAAAATTACAGTTAAAGCACCTAAAAATCCTAATTCCTCGCCTATTATTGCAAATATAAAATCATTATGGGGCTCTGGAATATAAAAAAATTTTTGTCTGCTTTTGCCTAAACCTAATCCAAATAGTCCTCCAGAACCTAGAGCATATAAAGATTGAACTGCTTGCCATCCAGTATCAGTTTTATCTGCAAAAGGATCTAAAAAAGCTGTAAACCTTCTCATCCTATACTTATGTTCTTCATCAGTAATGGCCTTTATTAGCCCTATTGTTGCCCCACACATCATTACTAATAGATGAGTAAACTTCATACCAGCTACAAAAAAGATACTAATTAAAGTCGCTCCTAATGTTATCGTTGTACCTAAATCTTTCTGTAAATATATCATACCACAAGACAAACCAATGATTATCAGAGTAGGTATAACTCCTTTTTTAATATCTATTACATCATCTTTCCTTTTAGATAAAAATGCAGCTAAAAAAATAATAGATCCTAATTTTATAATATCAGATGGCATAAATGTAGTAAAACCCAGATTTACCCATCTTCTTGCCCCTTTTATAACTATTCCTAAAGGAGTAAATATTAAAAACCCACTAAATATGGACATTGTAAATATAAATTTAGACATTCGTTTTAATCTTCTATAATCAAAGTTCATAAAGAAAATCAATGCAACTAGTCCTAAGGTTGCTGCAATTACTTGCTTTTTAAGAAAATAATATCCATCATTCATTATTTTAATACCTTCTGGCCAAGACGAACTGAATACCATTATTATACCTATAAATACAAGGAGTAATGTTGCTAAAAGTAAAGTAAAATCACAAGCTTTTTTTTTAACCTTTTTAGCCATTCTATTCCTCCTTTAAGCTATATACTTCCTGTTTGAAATCATTCCCTCTTTTTTCAAAGCTACTATACATATCCCAAGATGCACAAGCTGGTGAAAGCAATATATTGTCTCCACTTTTTGCTATTTGGTAGCCTTTTTTTACTGCTGTTTTCATATCTTCTACCATATATATATTATTAAATCCATATTTTATAGCTGTATTTCTTATTTTCTCTTTAGTTTCTCCTAACAATATAACAGCTTTTACTTTTCCTTTAAATGATAATATAAAATCGTCAAACTCAGTACCTTTATCCATACCTCCTGCAATTAATACAATTGGAGATTTTATTGCTTCAATAGCTTTTACGCTAGCATCTACATTAGTGCCTTTAGAATCATTAAAAAATTGGATTCCATCAATAGTATCCACATATTCTATCCTGTGTTCAACACCAGGAAAAGTTCTCAGCACATCTTGCATTATACTTATATCTAGCCCCATTATCCAACCTATAGAAACACTAGCAAGGGCATTTTCCAAATTATGTTTCCCTAATATCTTTATATGGTTAATTGAAATTACTTTCTTAATGCTATTTCCATCATTAATTACAATATGCCCTTCTTCAATATATACCCCCTTAGAAAGCTTATTATCCACACTAAACCATATTAAATTAGATTTTATTTCCTCCTTCATACTTCTCAACAGAGGATCGTCATAATTTAATATAGTATATTCATTGCTTCCCTGATTCTTAAATATTTTTTTCTTAGCTTCAATATAATTATCTAAAGTATTATGCCAGTTTAAATGATCTGGGGTAATATTTAATATTAGACTAATTTTAGGAGTGAATTTTGTAGTGCTTTCTAATTGGAAACTACTTGCTTCTATAACAAATATACTATCTTCTTTAGAATTTACAACATCCCATAGTATTCCCACTCCTATATTTCCTGCTACATAAGTGGAAAAACCTGCTTTCTTAAAAAATTCTCCTGTCAAAGTTGTAGTTGTAGTCTTTCCATTTGTACCAGTAATAGCTATAAAGTTGCTACTTGGTCTAATTCTATAAGCCAACTCTAAATCGGTAATAACTTCAACACCTTTTTCATCTGCTTTTTTAATTATATCCAAGGTTAAAGGTATCCCAGGACTTTTGATTATCAAATCTACATTTTCAAGGGGAACATTATTTGTTCCCAAAAATAATTCTACGTCTATGTCTTCTATCTGAGAAAGGTATTCTTTTAAATCCCTTTCCTTTTTAATATCACTAATAGATATATTAGCCTTTAATTTATCTAGGGCTTTTACAGTAGAAATTCCACTAATTCCAAGACCTAATATTAATACATTTTTATTTTCTAAATTCATATTTACACCTGACTTTCACATTAGTTTAAACTTACTACACCTATTAAACATAGTATTACTGTAATGCTCCAGAAAACAACCACTACCCTAGTTTCTTTCCACCCTTTTTGCTCAAAATGATGGTGAAGGGGACTCATTAAAAACACCCTTTTCCTTGTAAGTTTATAGGAGGTAACTTGGATAATAACGGATAAAGCTTCTATAAAATATATACCTCCTGCTATGGGAATTATTAAAGGTAGATTTAATAATATAGCAATGGCTGCAACAGCACCACCTAAAGCCATAGAACCTGTATCCCCCATAAAAACTTTGGCTGGATATGCATTATATATTAAAAAGCCTAGGCAAGCACCGGTTAAAGCTGCTGAAAATACAGATATGCTATCTTGCCCCCAATTAAGAGCAACTAAGCCAAAAAAAGATAAAACAATCAAAGTAACTCCTGTTGCTAAGCCGTCTAATCCATCTGTTAAATTCACACTATTTACAGTTCCAACAACTACGAAAGCTATAAATGGTACATATAGTATTCCTAAATCTAAATATCTATTGCTTAAAAAAGGAATAATAACCTTCGTTCCAAGCATAGATGTATTAGACTGGTACACGGCTAATAACACCGCCAACACTATCTGTCCTATTAATTTTTGATGAGCTTTAAGTCCTAAAGATCTTTTATTTATAATTTTCATATAATCATCTATAAATCCAATAAACCCAAAACCAAAGGTAGATATTAATAATATATACATATCAGAATTTAACATTCCCGAAGTTACTGTAGTTATAAGTAATGCAATCAGCATTATTATACCTCCCATTGTGGGAGTACCACTTTTAACTAAATGACTTTTAGGGCCGTCATCTCTTACATTTTGACCAATTTTAAGTCTATTTAACATAGGAATAATTATAGGACCTAAAATAAGGGTTATTATAAATGAAATAAGAATAGTTCTAATCATATCTATATAGTCAACCATTTGTCTTCTCCTCTCCCGTATATGCTACTATTATTTTTCCATATCCTTTAATATATCTAGCACTATTTGTTTTTCATCAAAGGGAATAACCTCATCCTTAATTATAGTATAGGTTTCGTGGCCCTTTCCAGCTAACAATATAGTATCTTTAGGCCTAGCATTTAATAAAGCATATTTTATGGCTTCTTTTCTGTCCGTAATTGCAATATAATTGCCCTTTACCTTTTCCACTCCTACTATAATATCTTCTATAATTTTATCTGGGTTTTCAAACCTTGGATTATCTGAAGTTACAACACATAAATCAGCATGCTTTGCCACTGTTTCACCCATAATTGGCCTTTTAGCTTTGTCCCTATTGCCTCCTGCTCCAAAAACTACAATCTTCCTTCCTTCAGCAAATTGATCAATAGTAGTTAGAACTTTTTCCAATCCATCTGGGGTATGGGCAAAATCAATAATAACGCTATAATCTTTATCTATTGAAACAATTTCAAATCTCCCCTTAATACCTTTAACGGATTCTATTCCTTTCTTTATGATGGATAAATCTATATTATAAATAATACCACAAGATATTGCTGCTAGTGCATTATATACACTAAATTTACCTAGCAAGTTTAGATTAATAGGTATAGAACCTTTTGGAGTATGTAAAATAAAATCTACACCTTTTGTATGACAAATTACATCTGTAGCATATACATCACTTTTCTCATCTATTCCATAGGTAATAATGGGTACATTATTCTTCATTTTATCTATTATTTTTTTTCCATAGGGATCATCTATATTAATGATATTATATTTTTGTGTTCTATTAAATAGTCTTAATTTGCTATTAAAATAATTTTCCATAGTTAGATGATAGTCCAAATGGTCTTCCGTTAAATTCGTAAATATGCCTATCTGAAAATCCACATATTCTACCCTTTTCATATCTAAAGAGTGAGAAGAGACTTCCATTACACAGTATTTTGTTCCTACATCTACCATTTTCTTTAAATGCTTTTGAATAGTTAAAGATTCTGGGGTTGTATTTTTATTATCTATTTTTTTATTATCGATAATAGACCCCATAGTTCCGATTATCCCAGTTTTTTTATTTTGTGCATCAAAAATACTTTTAACTAAATATGTAATAGATGTTTTGCCATTTGTACCCGTAACCCCAATTAAATCTAAACTTTTAGATGGCTCTTTATAAAAACGAGAAGAATACATACCTAAAGCTTCTATAGTATCTTTTACTTTTATTAAAGTAACCCCTTCTTTTCCCATTTTGACGTCTTTTTGCACTACTATACAATTAGCTCCTCTTTCTAAAGCTTCTTCTATAAAATCGTGTCCATCTACAGTAAAACCCTCTATTGCAATAAACATATTATCCCTTGATACTTTCCTTGAATCATCTTCAATGCCTGCAATATTAATATCAATATTTCCTTTTAAAATTTCAAATTCAGTACCTTTTATTATCCCTTTTAATTCCAATTCTGCACCTGCTTCCTTTCTGTTAATAAAATGAATTAAAAGGCAACTTAAAAGTCGCCCTTATTAATCTTACCCTTCTATGTTTGAAAATTCAACCTCTACATTGGAATTTATATCGACTTCTACTCCAGGTTCCGGGTTCTGCTTTATTACCGCACCTTCACCTTTAAATTGATACTTCAAGCTTAAACCATCTAATACTCTAATCACATCATCCCTAGATTTTCCCTTAAGATTTGGCATTATAATCTTTTCTGCATTTTTAAAATCCTCATCTAGGTATAAATCAATTATAGACCCTTTTGATACCTTAGTTCCTGGTAATGGAAATTGTTCTATTATCTTTGACTTCTCCGTAATATAATCGGTTTCAGTAGTATATTTAAACCCTAATTCAGTTAATTTTCTTCCCGCTTCCCCAATAGTTTTATTACGTACATCTGGAACTTCTTCTATATTTTCAAATTGTTCCTTTTCTTCTTCTGTAAATTGTGGTTTGACTTCAAGATAAGATAAAGTTTCCTCTATCACCTTACCTGCCACAGGTGCCGCTATACTTCCTCCATAGTATATACCTGACGGTTCATCAACTATGACCAACACAGCTATCTTTGGATCCGTAGCAGGTGCTACTGCTATAAAAGACCCAATATATTTTCCCGGTGCATATTTACCATCTATTATCTTTTGCGCTGTTCCTGTTTTCCCAGCAACTTTATATCCTGGAACATAGGCATTTGTACCAGTCCCATTTGAAACTACAGCTTCCATCATTTCCAACATAGTATCCGAAGTACTTTTTGATATGACCTGCCTTTTAATTTCAGGCTCATTGGTAAATACTATATTACCTTCATCATCTATTAGCCGGGATACAAGCCTTGGTTTCATCAAATTGCCTCCGTTGCCTATAGCAGAAACAGCATTAATAAGCTGAATAGGGGTCACCGCTATCCCATGACCATAGGACATAGTAGCTAGATTGACTTCCTTAATTACATCAGTATTAACCGGTATTATACCTGCTTGTTCCCCTGTCAACTCGATTCCAGTTGTCTCTCCAAATCCAAATCCTTTAATATATTTATATAATTTTTCTTTACCTAGCTTTCTACCTAAATTTACAAAAACCACATTACATGAATTTTCCATACCTTCCTTTAAAGTTTGAGCCCCGTGAGGATTATACCATCTAGAGCATTTTAATAACGCTCCTGGTATATCTCTGATAAACCCATTACAATAAAAATTGGTATTAATATCCGCTATATTTTCTTCAATTGCAGCAGCTGCTACTATGGTTTTAAATGTAGAACCTGGCTCATAAGCATCGTTTATTGCAAAATTACGCCACATATCATACCATTTCTTTTTTAATTCCTCCGAAGGCAAATCATCCCATTGTTTTTTAGTAACCTCATCTAAAGGCTCTCGTGGATTATTAGGATTATACTGTGGTAAAGTTGCCATAGCTAATATATCTCCGGTATTAGGCTCCATAACAAGAACAGAAACATTCTTTGCTTTATTAGTAATTAATGATTCCAATGCAGCTTTCTCTGCAAAATGTTGGATAGTTTCATCTATAGTCAAAACTACATTTAATCCATCCTCTGCTTCAAAAACTCTTTCTCCATCATAGGGCATTTGTTTTCCTCCAGCATCCGTAGTTTTTATCCACCGCCCTGGAGTTCCAGATAAATATTTATCATAGGTTTTCTCTATACCATATAATCCATCACTATCAATATTAGTAAACCCTATAATATAAGATGCAAAATCCTCATAAGGATAAAATCTCTTATTGTCATCTACTATTTCTATCCCTGGCAATCCTAATTTTCGTAGCTCATTTGCTTCTTCTTTAGTTATCCATTGTTTTATTTTTTCTGTTCTTTGCTCCTTAGTAATCTTGCCAAATATAATTTCCTCATCCATATCCAATACTTCTGCCACAGCTTTAGCGGTCTTTTTAGGTTCTTCAATATCTGCAGGGCTAGCCCACACAGTATATGAGCTTACACTAATGGCTAACTTTTTCCCATTTCTATCATAAATTACTCCTCTTTTTGCTTTAATTTCTATACCTTTTGTCCATTGTTCTAGGGCTCCTTTTTTCAATTCTTCCCCTGTTACTATTTGTATATACCCTAACCTAATAATTAGTGCAAAAATTATAATTAAAACTACTACAAATATAAACACTAGCCTTTTTTTTGAAGTATTACTAGGTGTAGCCAAAATTAAACCCTCCTAAAACAAACCTAGAACTAAGTTTACAATGCTCCTTAATTGTTTGACTAAAACAAATTCCTTCTTTGTGTTGATTTCCTTCTCTATATCCATATCTTTTACATTTATGTAAATTATTTGGTCCTCTGTAGGGTAATCCATTCCTAATTTAATTATAGCCTCTTCTTCAATTTTTGAAGAAGATTTTATACTCTCAAGCTCAGTTGTTAGATGTTCTTTTTCTTTTTCTAATTCAATTTTTTGCCTCTCTAACTCTGTAATCTCTTGTCTTACCTTGGTTATATTAGCATATCTATACAAAATAAACAAAGATAAAATCAATCCAATTATTGCCAGTCCTATGGCAAACAACTTATATGATACTTTAGCCTTTTTCTTTTTCCTCTTATAAGTTCTTTTAGGTCTTTCATATTCTGCATCCACTTGATCTGGGTAATAATAGTAATCTAGTTCCTTTTTAGTTACTAACAATTTATTCCTACCCCCTTTACTTTAGAACTTAAATTCTCTCGGCAATCCTTAACTTTGAACTTCTTGATCGTGGGTTCCTTTCTATTTCATTTTTAGTAGGTACAATTGGTTTTCTTGTGACTATTTTAATTTCTCTCTCCTTGTCGCAGACACATATTGGAAAATCCGGAGGGCAAATACAATCCTTGTGTAATTCTTTAAAGACATTTTTTACAATCCTATCTTCTAAAGAATGAAAAGTAATAATACATAATCGACCTCTCTTTTTGAGAGATCTACACATTATAGGTATAGCTTCTTTTAATACATCAAGCTCGCCATTTACTTCGATTCTAACAGCCTGAAAGGTTTGTCTAGCAGGGTGAGGCCCTTCCATTCTAACCTTTTTAGGTATAGCCTTTTTAATAATATCTACTAATTCTAAGGTAGTATTTATAGGTTCTACTTCTCTTGATTCTACTATAAACTCTGCTATCCTCTTCGCCCATCTTTCTTCTCCATAATCCCAAATAATTCTTTCTAAATCCTCTTTCGAATATTTATTGATTACATGCCAAGCAGTAAAATCTTTGGTCTTGTCCATTCTCATATCTAAAGGTGCATCATTATGATAGGAAAATCCTCTTTCCTCTTCATCTAGCTGATAAGAAGATACCCCTATGTCTAGCAATATTCCATCAACTTTTTCTATATTTAAATTGGACAATACTTTATCTATATTTACATAGTTTTCATGAACTAGTATAGTCTTATCTATTTTGTCTTTTAACACCTCTTTTGCTTTTTTAAGAGCATCTAAATCTTGGTCGATTCCTATTAGCTTACCATCTGTTAATCTATTTACTATTTCTTTAGAATGACCAGCTCCTCCCAAAGTACCATCTACATATATTCCATTTTCCTTTATATTTAATCCCTCTATTGCTTCTTTTAATAATACTGGAGTATGTTCAAAATTCATATTTTACCGCTCCTATCTAATTAAATTCCTAGCTCAGCCATTTTTTCAGCAATACTATCATAACTCAAACTATCATCATCGTTATAATTAGCCCATTCTTCATTACTCCATAGTTCAATTCTTGTAGCAACCCCTATAATAGTTGCATCCTTCTCTAATTTAGCATGTTCTCTTAAATTGCCAGGTATAAGAATTCTTCCCTGTTTGTCCAAAGTACATTCCGTAGCTCCTGCAAAGAAAAATCTTACAAAAGCCCTTGCATCTCTATTGGTAAAAGGTAGAGACTTTAATTTTTCTTGGAGTACAATCCATTCATCCATAGGGTAAACAAAAAGGCAGTTGTCCAATCCTTTAGTCATAATAAAGTTAGAACCTAGGTCCTCCCTAAATTTAGAAGGCATTATTACTCGTCCCTTATTATCGATTGTATGTTGATATTCTCCAATAAACATATTTATCACTCCACCCTCTTGTATAACTTACCCACTTCCTACCACTTTACCCCACATATTATTAATTCGATACCAATTCTTTAAATCCTTCTATTTTTTAAAAATATTTTTCTATTTTTATAGTGCTTAGTGCCTATATTTCAATTTTCTTCATTTACTCTTCTTTTTTTACAATTATAATAAAAATAAAATAAAAACAGGGAAAATCCCTGTTTTTATAAGCAATTTTGTTTTCTTCTCTTTATTAAATAATACCAAGATGCAATTACTCCTATTATACTAATTAATTGAGCCACTCTTATAGGCCCTATCATCAAGCTGTCCGTTCTTAACCCTTCCACAAAAAACCTTATAATCGAATAAAGCATTAAGTATAATAAGAATATTTCTCCTGAAACCTGAGACTTATTTCTTCTATACCAAAGCAGAAATAAAAATACTACAAAGTCTCCAATAGATTCATACAAAAATGTAGGATGAACTTTTACTCCATCTATCATTATTCCCCAAGGTAGGTCTGTGGCAGTGCCATATGCTTCCTGATTTATATAATTACCCCACCTACCTATTGCCTGGCCTAGAATAAGGCTTGGAGCACAAGAGTCAGCTATCTTCCAAAAATCCAGCTTCCTTTTCTTAGCAAATATCAAAGCTACTATAACAGCAGCTATTATTGCTCCATGGATAGCTAATCCTCCACCTCTAAAATGAAATATTTCTATTAAATTATTTTTATAATAATCCCAGGTAAATATTACATAATGAGCCCTAGCACCGATTAAAGATATGGGTATGGCATATAGTAGAAGGTCTATTAGAGTATCCTCCCCAATTCCCAGCCGTTCTGCCTCCCTTATGGCTAAAATAGTTCCTATAATGACTCCTATAGATATTAAAACACCATACCACATTACCTTTATACCAAATAATTCAAAAGCTACTGGATTCATCTTTCGTCACCTTCCCTTATGGTTATCAATATTAATTAGTATAGCACAAGTTTTGCCTTTACCCTATAGATACTATAAAGGATTTACAATTGACAACACTATATTTTCCTCTAGTAAATGATTTTCTAACCTTGTCTCTACATCATAAAGACTTATACTATCAAGTATCTCTAGAAAATCTATAAAAAGGAAATCATTAAAATAATTATCTATAAAATAATTGGATATAAATTCTATAGAGTTAAGTCCCATTAAAAATCCACCTATATTTTTACTTTTTATTCTATTGAAATTTTCTTCAGATAATTTATTTTTCTTAATATCCTTAATATATTTTATAACCTCTTCATATACCTCTTTAGGACTTACAGATTGACCTACAATTAATGAATGGCCATAGTCAGCTCTTCCAGTAAAATAGCTACCAAAGCTATTATCTATTAACCCTTTTTCATATAATTTATTATAAAACTTAGAACTATTTCCAAATAAAATATCCAACAAAATATTAGTAGTTAAATCTTTCTTTATTTGTTCCTTAGCCTTAGTACCTAAATTAATGTCCTTAAAACCTATAGCAAATAAAGGAATAGATGTAGCTAACTTTTCCTCTATATACTTTTCCTTTATCTCTTTAGGTTCATCTGGATAAATTCCCTCTATTTTATTTGCTTCCCTTTTAAAGTTTTTATTTTCTACCTTATTAACCCTTTCTACTATCTTATCAAAAGATAGGTCACCAACGACAAACAATACCATATTTGATGGATTATAAAAGGTATTGTAGGCTTTGTATAAAATCTCTTTATTAATATGATTAATACTTTCTATAGTACCAGCTATATCATTTTTTATTGGATGCTCAAAATACATTCCATTTAAGCAATTAAAAAACACACGCCAATTAGGATTGTCTTGATACATCTTTATTTCCTGACCTATTATTCCTTTTTCCTTCTCTACATTTTCGTCGGTAAAATAAGGATTTTGAACAAACTTTACCAATAGCTCTAAACTTTCATAAAAATGATCTGTTGAAGAAAAAAGATAAGCAGTTTGATTAAAATTTGTATAGGCATTAACATAAGCGCCTAGCTTAGAAAATTTATCAAATATATTTATATCCGGTTCCTCAAATAATTTATGTTCTAAAAAATGAGCAATACCTTCTGGTACCGTTACAGCTCTATCTTCGCCAATAGGTATGAAGCGATTATCATTGGAGCCATAGTTTGTAGCAAATACAGCATGTTTTTTTACATATCCAGTTTTAGGCATAAAGTAGATATCTAATCCGCTTTTTAATCTTTTATAGTATAATCTTTCATCTACTATTTTATTTTCAAGAACTTTCAAGTTTTTAGCCTCCTTTTATCTTAGATTTCTAAGAAAATAGATAGTGTCTAAATTAATTTTATTAGAGGATTCGATTATATCTTCCTTTGTTACTCTCTCTATATCATTCAAAGCTTCCTCTAATGTCCTACCGTCTTTACTTAATTCCCTACTAAAGAAAAATTCAGAAATCAAAAATATACTGTCTTTTATTGACTCCATAGATGCTTTTATGGACTTTTTAGAAACGTCTATGTCCTCTTGGGTAAATATCCCTTTCTTCATATTATCTATTTCAAATCTAATGATTTCTATAGTCTTTTCAAGATTATGGGAATCAATTCCCCCATCTATTATCATCAACGATTTATATTTATACACTTTTGATCCTATATAATAGGCAAGACTTTCTGCCTCTCTTACATTTCTAAATAGTTTAGAATTAGGTCCTCCCCCTAATATATCGCTTCCAACTAACAAACCATTATATAATGAACTATCATAAGGAATCCCAGTTCTATACCCTAGAACAAGCTTCCCTTGATTTATATCCATGTCTTCATGAATCATATTTTTAGTTTGGACATTGCTAGTTATGGATTCCCTTTCAAGTTTTAAAACATCCTCCCTCTCAATCCTAAAACTATCTATCAAATAATTAGTTAATTCATTATCATATTCCCCAACATAAAATATTTCTATAGGAACCCTATCTAATATTTTATTATAGTGTTCATACAATATTTTGTTATCTATACTATCCAAATCCTCTATATAGCCTAATGGGTATATGCTAAATTTTTCATTTATATACATTTCCTCAATACAACGTCCTATAGCATAACTCCTTTTATCATTGATCCTAGCCTCTATTAATCTTTTTAAGTTCTCTTTTTCCTGTTTCACATATTGAAAACCAAATGCATCTTTTTCTAAATATGGATTATATACTAGGGATTTTAATAAATCTATTATTTGGGTCATGTATTTTTCATCATTAACATATCTACCCTTAGGTCCTTCTATGGTAAATCGAATTACTTGCTTTTCTCCTGTTTTATTAACATCAACATTTAATTCTGAGCCGTATAATTCTTCTAATTTCCTCTGAATCTTTAAGTTTGTATTTAATTCTTTGGTACCTCTCTTTAACACCAATGGTAGCAATGCATTTTTAGTCACTTCTTCTCGGTTTAAAGGAATTATTAAATATAAACTAAGTAAATTAGACTTGAATTTATCCATCTTTATTAAATTTAAACTTATGCCTTTATTAATATTAATTCTCTCAGGTTTTAAAACCACAGATTATTACCTCCCCAATTCTAATATATTTTTATAATACCCATATTTGAAATTTTGTACTTATCTATTATTATAATAAAAAACCCGGTCATATGACGGGTTTTTTGTTTATTCTTTTTTCAACTTCTCTATTATTCTGTTTATTTCCTTTACCTGGTCATCATAGGGTTTCCCATTCATAAGTGCAATTATAATACCTTCAATTTGGTCAAAAATCTTTTTATTATCCGTTATTAGTACCTGCCTTATCATAGTATCATTCTCTAATACTGTACTAATTATCATTTCCTTCACATCATCTGTAAGTATTGCATCCCGAGCCATTTCTACTCCAATTACAACTAAATCGTTAAATATTATGGATGTAGCATTGTCTATACCATATAGATCCACTACTACATCAGATAGATTTTCAGACCTAACTAGTATATCATAATCCTTGCCTCCTACATTTATGCTTATATCATCTTCATTTTTCCCTTCTTCGCTAGTCTCTTCATTAATCTTACAACCCATAACAATAATCATTATTATTAATACAAGTAAAACATATCTAACTATTTTGATATTTTTCTCTTTCATATTTCCAAGCCTCCTTATACAATATAGTTTTTCATAAATAACAAAATTTATTACAAAAAAAACTATTCATAACAGCCTTAGTGTTGAATCTAATCAGCTAATAATATATAATTGTTCTTATGCTAAATTATTTATTTTTTGAAAGGAAGATTTAAATGAAATTAGGAATAGTTGGGCTACCAAATGTTGGCAAAAGCACTCTATTTAATGCATTAACTGCTGCTAAAGCAGAAGCTGAAAATTATCCTTTTTGTACTATAGAACCAAATGTAGGAATTGTACCTGTTCCCGATAAGAGATTGGATATGTTAGCTGAATTGGTAAAGCCAGAAAAGATTACCCCTGCAACTATAGAATTTTTTGATATAGCAGGCCTTGTTAAAGGTGCGAGTAAAGGTGAAGGATTAGGAAATAAATTCCTTTCACATATTAGAGAAGTGGAGGCAATAGTTCATGTAGTTAGATGCTTTAAGGATGAAAATGTAACCCATGTAGAAGGTAAAATAAGTCCTTTAGACGATATTGAAATAATCAATTTAGAACTAATGCTTTCTGATTTAGAAGTAATCAGTAATAGAATACAAAAGGTAGAAAAGCTAGTTAAAGGGGATAAATCTTATGGTAAGGAATTTGAGTTATTAAATAGATTAAAAGATTCTATTGACAAGAATCAACCTTTAAGAAATATAGATTTTTCAAATGAGGAAATGGATTTGATAAGAAATTTCAATTTGCTATCCTTTAAACCTGTATTATATGTATGTAATATTTCCGAAGATGACTTATCAAATAGAGAAGATAATGAATATGTAAAATTAGTTAAAGAATATGCAGAAAAAGAAAACTCTGAAGTAATCGTAGTTTCAGGTAAAATTGAATCGGAAATAGCCCAGTTAGATAAGGAGGAAAAAGAGATCTTCTTAGATGAATTAGGACTAAAGGAATCTGGATTAGATAGATTAATAAATTCTAGTTATAACCTTTTGGGTCTAATGAGCTTTCTAACTGCTGGACCAAAAGAAGTAAGGGCTTGGACAATTAAAAAAGGTACCAAAGCACCTCAAGCAGCAGGCAAAATACACACAGATATTGAAAGAGGCTTTATAAGAGCAGAAGTAATAAACTATAAGGACTTATTAGAATGTGGCGGAACTACTCAAGCAAAGGAAAAAGGATTAGTTCGTTTAGAAGGAAAAG
>JAAZMG010000268.1 GCA_012798935.1 Tissierellia bacterium
TGATGAAAAAATTTACTGATATGGAAAAAACCATGAAGAAAAAAGGGAAATTTGGACTCCCCTTTTTCTAGATAGATATTAGCATTACGAGGAGGTGAAAAAATGGCAGTTAAAATTAGATTAAGAAGAATGGGTGCTAAGAAAAACCCTTTCTATAGAATTGTTGTTGCTGATTCCCGTTCTCCAAGGGATGGAAGATTTATTGAGGAAATAGGCTATTATAGTCCATTAACTGATCCTAAAACAATTAAGATAGATGATGAAAAGGCTAATGAATGGTTAAGTAATGGAGCTAAACCAACTGATACGGTTGATAGATTATTTAAAGAAAATGGAATATATGATAAGCTTAATGAAACCAATATAGAAGAATAATTTCTAAGGGGGTGCTAAAATGGGAGAATTGGTTGAAACAATAGCAAAAGCACTTGTGGATAATCCTGAAGAAGTAAAAGTTAGTGAGATAGAAGGAACCCAATCAGTAATAATTGAATTAAAAGTTGCTGATGAGGATATGGGAAAGGTAATAGGGAAACAGGGTAGAATTGCAAAAGCTATTAGAACTGTAGTTAAGGCGGCTGCTATCAAGGAAAACAAGAGAGTAGTAGTAGAAATTATTCAATAAGAGGGTACCTTTAGGGTGCCCTTTATGTTAGAATATGGTGGGTGAAGATATGGATTATATTCAAATAGGAAAAATTATTACTACCCATGGAATTAAAGGTCAGGTTAAAGTTCATCCTTTAACGGATGAGATAAATAGATTTAGTCATTTAAAAATAGCTTATTTAGGAAATAGTAAATTTAAGGTAAAGGTTGAAGAAGTAAAATATCATAAAAATATAGTAATATTAAAATTTGAAGAGTTTAATGATATTAATGAAATATTACCTTATAAAGATGATTTTGTTTACATAGATGAAAAAGACAAAATAGATTTACCTGAGGATCGTTTTTTTATATTCGATATAATAGATTGCTCTGTATTTAATTTAGAAGGAGAAAAAGTGGGAGTAGTAACTCAGGTGATTCAATCTGCTAGTAACGATATATACATTGTAGAAGATGATGTAAAAAACAAAGAATATATGATTCCGGCAGTTAAAAAGTTTATTGTAAATATAGATATCGATAATAAAAAAATAGTTATAGATCCAATTGAAGGAATGATAGAATGAGGATAGATGTGTTAACTTTATTTCCAGAGCTATTTGATGCTTTTAAAAAATGGAGTATTGTAGGTCGAACTATTGAGAAAGGTCTTTTTTCTTTTAATACAATAAATATAAGAGATTTTTCAAAAGATAAACATAAGCGAGTAGATGACTATCCCTTTGGTGGAGGTCCTGGTATGATAATGAGAACTGAGCCTATTTATGATGCTATATTAGATACTAAAACTGAAGATTCTATAGTTATATACTTGTCTCCTCAAGGCAAAACCTACAATCAAAAGTTAGCCAATTCACTATCTAAAGAAAAACATATAATTTTATTGTGTGGTCATTATGAAGGAATAGACAATAGGATAGTTGATAATTTTGTTGATTTGGAAATATCTATAGGTGATTATGTGTTAACGGGAGGAGAGATTCCGGCCATGGTCGTAATAGAATCTATTATTAGATTATTGCCTGGTGCATTAGGTAGTGAAGAATCCTATGTAGATGAGTCTCACTATAATGGATTATTAGAATATCCTCAGTATACGAGGCCTCGAGTTTTTATGAGCTTAAATGTTCCGGAAGTATTATTATCTGGTGATCATAAAAAGATTGATGAATGGAGGAAATATGAGTCTTTAAAAACTACTTATATTAAGAGGCCAGACTTATTGGATAAAATTAATTTAACTGATATGGAAATCAAAATGCTTAAAAGAATTAAAGAAGAAATGAAAGATAAAAACTAGTTGTATTTTATAAATCTATATGCTATAATACAGAACGTATGGAATTAGGGGCGGTCCTCTACCA
>JAAZMG010000039.1 GCA_012798935.1 Tissierellia bacterium
AGAAGGCAGTATAGAATCTCGAACTAGGCTTGATAATATTAGAGAATTTATATCTGTAGCAGTAGACTTTGAAGTAACCAATCCAGATGGTACATTGGAGGATTTCCTTGCCGACATTTCCCTTCTTTCAGATGTAGATAAAACAGCTGATGTAGACAATTCAGTAACTTTATTGACTGTGCATTCTGCCAAAGGTCTAGAGTTTCCAGTAGTATTTATGGTAGGTATGGAAGAAGGATTATTTCCTATATCTAGAGCTTTAAACAATGAATCTGAATTAGAAGAGGAAAGGAGACTTTGCTATGTGGCTATAACTAGAGCAGAAAGGTTATTATATATTACATATGCAAAGATTAGGACCATATATGGCAATACCAATTATACACTACCTTCTAGATTTATTGAGGAAATACCAGAAAATCTAGTAGCTAAATCAGCTAAAGTAGAAAAGGTAAAACCAATAACGGATAAGAAACAATTAGTTAAAGTTAGGGATTTTTCAGGCAAAGCTCAAAAGTCAAAATCAAAGCCAAAAGTATCAGTAGATAGTGGAAAGGTTAAAGTAGGGATAAAGGTAAGCCACAAGAAATGGGGTATAGGTACCATTGTTCAGTTAAAAGATAGAGATGATGACAAGGAAATAGTAATAGCCTTTGACAAAGTGGGGCTTAAAAGATTACTTCTTTCCATTGCTCCTATAGAGATATTGAAAGGAGAATAATATTATGGATAAGACTAAAAGAATAGAAGAGCTTATAGATATAATCAACGAGTTAAATTATCATTATTATACATTAGATGAACCGAAATTAAGTGACAAGGAATATGATGCTCTTTATGATGAATTGACTAAATTAGAAAAGGAGACGGGAATAGTCTACTCCTATTCTCCTACCCAAAGGGTAGGAGGAGCTATATTAGATAAGTTCGAAAAGCATACCCATTTAGGAAGGCTTTGGAGTCTTGACAAAAGCCAAAGTTATGGAGAATTAATCAATTGGGATGCTAGAGTAAGGCGATTAATAGAGGAATACAATAATAGCCATGAAGACAAATTACCTTCTCCTACCTATATAGTAGAGTACAAGTTTGATGGGTTGACTATTAATGTAACCTACCGAGATGGAGAATTAATCCAAGGAGCTACTAGAGGAAATGGTACTATTGGAGAGGCAATACTTCCTCAATTAAGAACTATTAAAACATTACCTTTAAAGGTTGATTTTAAAGGGACGATGGAAATCCAAGGTGAAGGATTAATGCCTTTGTCTGCTCTCCATAAATATAATGAAACGGCAGTAGAACCACTAAAAAATGCAAGAAATGCAGCTGCAGGAGCTTTAAGAAATTTAGATCCTAAAATTACAGCAGAGAGAAATCTAATAGCTTATTTTTATAATATAGGCTATATTGAAGGAAAAGAATTTCAAACCCATATGGATATGCTTAAATTTATAAAGGGAAATAAACTTCCAGTATATAACTATGCAAAAGAATGTGATTCTATAGAAAAGGTTATTGAAGAAATAGAAAAAATAGAAGAAGAGAGGCATCATATAGATATATTAACCGATGGAGCGGTAATTAAAATAAATGATATGAAGACAAAGGAAGTTCTAGGCTATACTATGAGATTTCCTCGTTGGGCTATAGCTTACAAATTTGAAGCAGAAGAAACTACTACTAAGTTATTATCTGTTGAGTGGAATGTAGGTAGAACAGGGAAGGTTACTCCTACTGCTATATTAGAACCTGTAGAAATTGGAGGGGCTACTGTAAGACGAGCAACTTTAAATAACTATGATGATATAGAGAGAAAAAGAGTAGCAATTAATTCGAGAGTATTGATTAGAAGATCTAATGAAGTAATTCCTGAAATAATGGGAGTGGTAGATACAGAAGATGAAACGCTGCTTATAGAGAAACCTACCCATTGTCCAGCTTGTAATAGTGAATTAATACAAGATGGGGTTCATATATTTTGCCCTAATTCCCTGACATGTAAACCTCAGCTGGTATCTAGGATGGTCCATTTTGCCAGTAGGGATGCTATGAATATAGAAGGATTTAATGAGAAAACTGCAGAGAAATTATTAGATGAATTGGACTTAACAGATGTGCCAGAAATATATGAAATAAAATATGATGATTTGATAAATTTAGAAGGATTTAAGGAAAAAAAGACCAATAATTTACTTGAAGCTATTGAAAAGAGTAAAGATACTACTCTAGATGCTTTTATCTATGCTTTAGGCATAGCTAATGTAGGGATTAAAACGGCTCAAGATTTAGCAGATCATTTTAAATCTTTAGAAGCTATAAAAAATGCTACCTATGAAGAGTTGATAACTATTCCTGATGTAGGGCCTAAGATAGCTGAAAGTATAATAGAATTTTTCCATGATGATAGAATATTACAAGGAATAGACAAACTGTTATCAGAAGGAGTAAAGCCTCATTATGAAGAAACCATAATGGAAGAATCTTTCTTTACAGATAAAACCGTAGTAATCACTGGAACTATTGAATCCTACACTCGTAATGAGATTAAGGATAAAATAGAAGGAGTGGGAGGCAAGGTAACAGGTTCTGTTAGCAAAAAAACTGACTATGTAATAGTTGGAGAAAACCCAGGCTCTAAATATGAGAAGGCAATAGAATTGGGAATAGAAATAATAGATGAAGAAAGGCTGTTAAGTCTACTGGTATCTGATAAATAACTTTCCTTTTTGGCCTTAGCAGGCACTCCCATCATAAACTTATTATAAGGTTGGTGCCTGGCACCAAAAA
>JAAZMG010000269.1 GCA_012798935.1 Tissierellia bacterium
AAAATGTTGACAGCCTCCCATGTTCGTAAAGAGCATGGAGTGATAGCATAGCTATCCAAAATCCTTTGAATTGCTGGAAACTCGTAAAGCTATCTAAACCACAGCGAAACCTGAAAAGGTAAGTGCGAAGGTTGCGAAAGCAGAAAAAATTAGATAGATGGGGTAAGGTTAAACCCTAAGTCCTAAAACAATCGACAATCAGCAGCGAAGCTCCTAAATCATTTGATATGGAGAACGTTCAACGACTATCCCTAAAGGGGGAGTACACTACAAGCCATTGGTAGTGGAAGCGGAGGACACCTAATAGGTGATGATATAGTCTACGCTTATGTGAAAGCATAAGAAGTTCATAGGTAAGTTTACCTTGAGAACTGTATATATCTAGCGAATATATATGAATGGGCATAAAATCTATAATCGAACCTTGAAAACTTTATAAAAGCCTATAAGTATATCAGTGTAATCTTTTTAAAGTATAAATATATCAAGTTTCACGCTAAAACATATGTTTTGTTATATACAAATAGTAGTATAATAGACATAAGGAGGTGAAACTTTGATAAAGTCCGTAAAGATAAGATTAAAACCTAATGGTAAAGCGATTAAAAAGATATTCAATAATACCATTAAAAGAGAAGAATATGAGTGGCTGTATGAAGTATCATCTCAAGCCATATCCGAAGCATTCAATGATTTACAAAGGGCCTTTGATAACTTCCTCAATGGAAAATCTAAATATCCCAGGTTTAAAACTAAAAAAAGGTCTAAACAATCCTTTTATGTAAGATATGACAGAATGAATATAAAAAATAATACAGTAAACATAGAAAAGATTGGTAGGGTAAAATTTACAACAAACTACTATATACCCATATTAAAATCCTATGTAAATCCAAGATGTCATTTTGATGGTAAGTATTGGTACCTTACCTTTGGATATGAACAAGACGAAAACCAAGTAGAGCTTAATCAGGATTTAAGTATAGGAATTGACCTTGGTGTAACAAACCTTGCGGTAGTAAGCCATATGGATAATCCCATTAAAAACATTAATAAAAGTCCTAAGGTTGAGAAATTAGAAAAAAAGTTGAAAAGATTGCAGAGAAAATGTTCAAGAAAATATGAAATGAATAAGAATGGTAAAAAGTTTATTAAGACCAAAAATATCATTAAGCTAGAAAGAAAAATAAAACTTATTCATCGACAACTTGCGAATATAAGAAACAATCATATACATCAAGCAACAAACTCTATAGTTAAATTAAGACCATATAGAATCGTTATGGAGGATTTAAATATAAGTGGAATGATGAAAAATAAACATCTATCAAAAGCCATAAGGGAACAAAAGCTGCATGAATTTTTAAGACAGATAGAATATAAATCTAAATTTAACGGTATAGAGTTTGTTAAGGCAGATAGATTCTTTCCAAGCTCTAAAATGTGCAGTAGCTGTGGAAATATAAAGAAAGATTTAAAACTATCAGATAGAATATATACTTGTAATTGTGGACTTAAAATTGATAGAGATAAAAATGCCAGTATAAATCTTAGTAATTATAAATTAGCATAATATCACAAAAAAGATAATGCTAATATGTACCATGCGTTGTATGGGAATTTAAGCCCTTGGACTGCTACACAAACTAAAGTAGATTAATTTAATCAAAATAGGGCAGGTTGAACAGGGAAGATTATTGGCAACGATAATTAGAATTAAAATTTATAGGTTTTTATAAAGTTTTTATAGGAAGTTATAGATTTTATGCAACGGGATTTAAGTGTACACATTAAGAAAAGAAGATTTTAATACCAGAACAATGGTAAAGATTTCAGTATTAGGGGTAATAGCCTTGATCCTTATGTTGTTGGATTTTCCCCTATGGTTCACTCCGCCTTTTATAAAGTTTGATGTTTCAGATGTACCCTCATTAATAGGTGCTTTTGCTTTAGGACCAATGGCGGGAGTAATTATCCAATTTGTTAAGAATCTACTTAAAATTTTGGTTGTAGGGACTAATACTGCAGCTGTAGGAGAGCTTGCAAACTTTATTGTAGGTAGTGTATTTGCATATACGGCTGGTTTAATCTATTATAAAGAAAAGACCTTTAAAAATGCAATTATTGGACTAATAGCAGGTACTATAACAATGACTATTGTAATATCCGTATTAAATTATTATATAATGATCCCCTTCTATGCCAAAGCTTTCGGTATGCCTTTAGACAAGATAGTTACTATAAGTGGTGCAGTAAATAAATATGTGGTGGATTTAAAATCTTTAATTATCTATGCAATAGTACCCTTTAATCTTCTAAAAGGCATTGTAGTAAGTTTAGTTACAATTTTACTATATAAACGAGTCTCACCCATACTTCATAGATAATACTCGAACAAGGGGATGGTTAACCGACATCTTATATCGTCCTGAACGTAGTGAAGGATCTTATCTGAGAGGATACCTATAAGGCTTTTAATAAAGTCTCATAGGTATCTTTTTTAAAAATGTTTAAATAGGGTATAAGTATGAAATAGCATCAAAGTAAATAAATTAATGGAAAATTGCTTATCAAAAATAATAGGTAAAGAGGTGTATATATATGAAAATAGGATTTATTGTAAACCCCATTGCAGGCATGGGAGGTAAGGTAGGATTAAAAGGGACCGATGGTCCAGAAGTTTTAGAAAAGGCTCGTAAACTGGGAGCATTGCCCGAGTCTCCAAAGAAAGCAAAAATAGCTTTGGAGGTTTTACTTCCCCTTAAAGATAAAATAGAAATATTTACATATCCCGATGATATGGGGGAAGAAGAAGCTACTCAAGTGGGATTTAATCCAATAGTTTTAGAAGATAAAAATGATAGAGGACCTAAAGCTACAGAAGAAGCAGCAAAGAAAATGTTAGATAAGGGGATAGATTTATTGATGTTCGCTGGTGGGGATGGTACTGCTAGAAATATTTATAATACTATTGGCAACAAGGTACCTGTTATTGGAATACCAGCAGGAGTTAAAATCCACTCTGGGGTCTATGCCAGCCATCCTAAAGGAGCGGGAGAAGTGGCTTTAAAGTATTTACAAGATGAAGATATGAAAACAAAAGAGGCTGAAGTAATGGATATTGATGAAGAAGCCTTTAGGGAAGGGCAGGTAACAGCAAAGTTATATGGATATATGAAAGTTCCTTTTGAACCAGAGTTGGTACAAAATTTAAAATCCGGTGGAATAGGTTCAGAAGAAGCAGCTCTAGATGGAATTTCTGATAAAATTATAGAAACAATGGAACCAGATGTATTATATATAATAGGGTCTGGAACTTCTACTAGACCTATTATGGAGAAATTAGGATTACCCAATACCCTTTTAGGAATAGATATAATAAAGGATAAAAAGCTTGTAGCCTCTGATGTAAATGAAAAGGAAATATTAGAAATTATAGAAGGCAAAAAAGCTAAGATAATAGTCACTGTTATTGGAGGGCAAGGCTATATATTTGGCCGTGGTAATCAACAACTTAGTGCAGAGGTTATACGAAGGGTAGGGAAAGATAATATACGAATTATAGCATCAAAGAATAAACTTATGTCCTTAGGAGGACGACCACTTCTTGTAGACACAGGGAATGAGGAAGTAAATAGTATGTTTAATGGATATGCTAGAGTTTTAACATCCTATACAGCAGAATCTATGGAAAAAATAAAGGGACTTTAATAAGACAAGGGGATTTTTAATATTATCGAAGATGTAAATTCTATCAGTAATCTAAGATAAATTATCAGCAACTTTGGATACATCTTTGCCTTTTACCTGGGTTATATTTCCTGGACAAGATTCTTCACTACGTTCAGGACGATACAGGATGTCGGTTAAACGTCTCCTTGTCCGTTTTGTCTTTTCTCTAGATTAAATTTACATGAAATGCTATAATAAAAGGTAGTTTAAGGAATAGGAAGGTTGATTTTATGGCTAGAATGGTATTAAAGGGACTAAAAGATACTGAAGAGTTTGGAGAAAGACTAGGTAGCCTTTTACAAGGGGGAGATGTTCTTTCTTTAATAGGTGATTTAGGTGCTGGGAAGACTACTTTGACCAAATCCATAGGAAAGGGATTAGGGGTAGAGGATTACATAACTAGCCCTACTTTTACTTTAATAAATGAATATAAGGGTAGAGTATGGGTTTACCATTTCGATGTATATAGATTAGAAGATGAAGAAGATTTACTAGATTTAGGATATGAAGATTATTTTTATTCTAATGGGGTTACCATTATAGAATGGGCAGATAAAATAAAAAATATTTTACCTGAAAATAGGATTGATATAAAAATAGAAAAAGGTAAAAAGCTGGATGATGATAGAATTATCACTTTATCTGGAAAAGGAAAAAGGTATGAAAAAATAGTTAAGGAGCTGAATATAAATTGAAGGTATTGGCTGTAGATACATCTACCATGGTATCCACTTGTGCTGTATTAGACGATGAAAAGATTCTAGGAGAATATTCCCTAAATCAGGAGGTAACCCATTCGGAAAATTTAGTGCCTATGATTAAAGAGATGCTGGACAATTTAGGGCTAAAGGCATCTGATATAGATCTATATGGAGTAGCTACGGGGCCTGGTTCTTTTACAGGCCTTAGGATTGGTATTGCTACTGTAAAATCTCTTGCCCATGTGTTTGATAAGCCTATTGTAGGGGTTTCTACATTAGAAGGATTAGCTTTCAATCTACCATATAAGGGAATTATTGTACCTATGATAGATGCTCGGAGGAATAGGGTGTATACAGGGATATATAGATGGGAGAATGGAAATATTATAAGTATAATAGAGCCTACTATAATGGAAATAGATGCTTTATTAGAATATCTAAATAAGAATTATAATAATATAATGGTAAATGGTAATGGTGCTACCCTTTATAAGGATAAGATAATGAGCACATTAGGAGAGAAGGTCAAATTAGCTCCTGTAGGATTAAATGGATGTAGGGCAGCTAGTATTTGTGAGCTGAGCCTTTTAAAATGGAAAGAGGGAAAGGTTAATGACTACTATACTTTAGTACCTAATTATTTAAGAGAATCTCAAGCCCAAAGGGAATTAAGAAAGAAGGAAAGTGGTAATTATGGATATATCAATTCGAGAAATGAGGGAAGCAGATCTAGATAGGATAATGGAAATAGAGAGTAAAACATTTTCCCCTCCTTGGTCAAGGGAGGCCTTTTTATTAGAATTGACTAAAAATTTGTTAGCAAAATATCTAGTAGGGTTAATAAATGGGGAAGTTGTAGGATATGGAGGTATATGGTTAATAATAGATGAAGGACATATTACCAATATTGCAGTAGATGAAAGATATAGAGGATTAGGTGTAGGCAATAAAATATTAGAAGGACTTATACAATTATGCATGGATAGGGGTTTAAGGGCTATTACTTTGGAAGTTAGAAAGTCTAACGAAGTAGCCAAATCCCTTTATAAAAAATATGGATTTAAAGAATATGGAATTAGACCAAAATACTATGCGGATAACAATGAAGATGCAATTATAATGTGGAAAACTATTGAATTTTAGAAGAGGTGAAAACATGGAAATAGAAGACATCATAACCCTTGCTATAGAAACCTCCTGTGATGAAACCTCATGTGCTGTATTAAAAGGTGGCAGAGAGGTTTTATCTAATATAATTTCTTCCCAAATTGAAATCCATAAAAAATTTGGAGGGGTAGTACCTGAGGTAGCTTCAAGAAAACATATAGAAAGTATAAATTTAATTATACAACAGGCTTTAGATGAAGCAAATATTACTTTTGATGATGTAGATTTAATTGGGGTAACTCAAGGGCCAGGATTAGTTGGAGCTTTGTTAGTAGGTATATCTAGTGCTAAGGCTATAGCCTATGCCTTAAATAAGCCTATAATAGGGGTAAATCATATTGAAGGTCATGTGTGTGCAAATTATATAGACCATAAAGATTTAGAGCCACCTTTTACTTCTTTAATAGTATCAGGAGGTCATACCTATTTAGCTCAAGTTAAAGATTATAATGAATATGAGCTAGTAGGTAGAACAAGAGACGATGCAGCTGGAGAAGCCTTTGATAAAGTGGCTAGGTCATTGGGATTATCCTATCCTGGTGGACCATTGATAGATAAACTATCTAAAGAAGGAAATCCTAGTGCAATTGATTTTCCTAGGGTATATTTAGAATCTGATAGCTATGATTTTAGTTTTAGTGGCCTTAAGACAGCTGTTTTGAATTATCTTAACCAAGCTAAGCAAAAGGGAGAAGAAATAGTGGTAAAAGATGTAGCTGCTAGTTTTCAACAAGCTGTAATAGAGGTTCTTGTGGAGAAAAGTATAAGACTTGCAAAGGAAAGAGAATCTCGTAAAATTGTTATGGCAGGGGGAGTAGCAGCTAATGAAGGGTTAAGAAATATGATGGAACAGAGAGGTAGGGAGGAGAATATAGAAATATTATATCCTTCTAGAGTACTTTGTACCGATAATGCAGCTATGATAGGTTCTGCTGCTTATTTTAACCATATAAAGGGACAGATTTCTGATTATCATTTAAACGTAATACCAAATTTAGAGTTAAAGGGATAATTATCAACAATTTTTCCACATTGCTTCAACAAAAGGATTATAGATTTATAATAAAAATATGTGAGCAATGTGGAAAAACATATATAAGCCGTTAATAATGGACAATCCCCTGTGGATAAACTTGTGGATTCTGTGTATAATATGTTAATAAATTGGGGAAACTAATTTTCTGTTAGTTTTATCCATTTATTATAAAGCAAATCCAAATCTGACTGAAGATTTTCCCGTTCCTTGGATAATTTAACAATTTTATCTGGATTATCATATAATTCATGATCGCATAAAAGTTTGTCTAAATTTTGAATATCCATTTCTTTTTTTTCTATTATATTTTCCAATTCTGTTATTTCTCTCTTTCTTTTTCTTTCTGCTTCTAATATTTCTCTTTCTCTTTTTCTTTCCAGTTTAATTTGAGTTTTAGTTTTGAAATCTTCTTCTTCCTCAATTATTATTTCATTCTTTTTTTCTAAATAGTAATCATAATTACCTAGATATTCCTTAATACCTTCTTCAGTTAATTCTAATATTTTGTTTGTAACTCTATTTAAGAAATATCTATCATGGGATATTATAAATAAAGTTCCTTCATAATCGTTTATAGCATCTTCTAGTACCTCTTTAGAATCAATATCTAAATGATTGGTAGGCTCGTCCATAAGAAGAAAATTAGCATCAGAGGTCATCATTTTTAAAAGAGCAAGTCTCCCCCTCTCTCCACCACTTAATTCTCTTACTTCTTTGAATATATCATCTCCAATAAATAGGAAACGACTAAGAATAGATCGGATTTGATAATGGTCAAAGTTAGGATTATCATCCCATATTTCATCTATTACAGTTTTATCTAAATTCAACTTAACCTGTTCTTGTTCAAAATACCCAGTATGGACATGATGACCTAAGGTGATAATTCCATCATCATAAGGGATTTCTCCTAATATCATTTTAAATAGGGTAGTCTTTCCAATACCATTAGGGCCTATTAAACCTACTTTCTCTCCCCTATATACAGTAAAGTTAATGTCTTCTAAAAGTTTAAAATCTCCAAAACTTTTGTTGATATTTTCGACCCTTAAAACATCTCTTCCAGATTTTATCTTAGGAATGAAGTTTATCTTTGCCTTTTTAGAACTAGTAGGTTTACTAAGAATCTTCATTTTATCTAACATTTTCTGTCTAGATTGAGCTTGTCTAATATATCTTTGTCCTCCATAGTTAAAAAAACGCTGAATTATCTCTTCTTGTCTTTTAATTTCTTTTTGTTGATTTTCATATTTTTTCTTTAAAAGCTCTAAATCCTTTTTTCTTTGTTCCATATATTTAGAATAATTAGTGTTATATATTTTAAGGTTTAAATTTTCCAAATGGAATATTCTAGATACTGTATTATCGAGAAAATATCTATCATGGGATATAATAAGGGCGGCACCTTTATATTCTTTAATATAGTTTTCTAACCAACTTATTGCGTCAATATCTAAATGGTTAGTGGGCTCGTCTAATAATAATATATTTGGTTTTTCAAGGAGTAATTTGGCTAAGGAAAGTCTTGCCTTTTGCCCACCACTTAGTACATTTACCTCCTTGTCCATTTCTTCGTCACTAAAGCCTAAGCCCTTTAATACGCCTTTAATTTCACTTTTAAATCCATACCCATTTTTATTACTAAATTCTTCTAATAGATAGGCATATTCATCCATTAAATTACTTAATATATGGGACTTATCCTTAGCGCCTTCCATACTTATTTTTTGTTCAAGACTTCTTAATCTTTTTTCCATTTCAATTATAGGGTCAAAAACCTGCAAGCATTCATTAAATACAGTTTTATTACTTACTATACCTGTATGCTGTTTTAGATAGCCTATTTTCAAATCTTTTTGTGTATAGATATCTCCACTATCTTGAGAGACCTTTCCAGCTAATATATTAAAAAGAGTGGTCTTCCCAGAACCATTAAGGCCTATAACTCCAATTTTATCTCCATTTTTCACGGTAAAGGTTATATCCTTTAAAATTTCATTAACTACATAGGTTTTTGATATATTATTGCATGAGAGGACTATCATTTTTAAATCTCCTACTTTCTATAATTCTTTATACATCTTATTTTATCAAAAAAAACAGCCCTTTTAAAGTAAAGGGCTAATTTATGATTTTAAATCCAATTCCATAGCTAAACTAGAAAGAACTTTATCTACTAAATCAATATCGCATTTACCTTCCTTAGTAAAGTGGGAGCAGTTTTCACAGCTTTTATATTTTTGTTCATATACATCTGAGGATGATTTTAATGAATTATCTTCCTTGAGATGATATGAATCACAATAAACAGCTACTTTTCTCAATTGTTCTTTACTGGCCAAATAAATCCCCTCCTAATGTGGTTATACTAATAATATTATTGGTAATTAAACATTTTATATGCACAAGAATCGATTATAACCTACAAATCAATGAAATTGACTCATTAATATCAAAGTGATATAATCATTATAGAATGATAGTGTAGTATTGTGAGTATTATATGTATATTTATATTTAATACAAATAAAATGCTATTTCAAAATTGAATAGAGAGGAGGATAATTATGGATACGGATAAGGAAAACAAAATATCGATAACCGTTATTAGAAGATTGCCTAAATATTACAGGCATTTAGGAGAGCTTTTAAGAAGAGGTATAAATAGAACTTCTTCTCAGGAGTTAAGTCGTTTAACAGGTTTTACCGCTTCTCAAATAAGGCAGGATCTAAACAATTTTGGAGGCTTTGGACAACAAGGATATGGATACAATGTAGAAGAACTACATAGTCAACTTGGGAAAATATTAGGGCTTGATAAAATTTATAATACAGTAATTACTGGTGCTGGAAATTTAGGGCAAGCTATCGCTAATTACAGGGGATTTGCAGAAGCTGGATTTAAACTACTTTCATTATTTGATAAAAATCCAAAGGTAATAGGATTAAAAATAGGAGATATAGAAATAAGAGATGTAGATGAACTAGAAGATTTTGTAAGAGGAAACAATGTGGAAATAGGCATTATAACTACACCTAGAGAGCATGCTCAAGATGTTGCAGATGCCTATATAAAGGGCGGAGTAAAAGGTATTTGGAATTTTGCACCTGCAGACCTTAAGGTTGATGACAACATAATAATTGAAAATGTTCATTTAAATGAATCTTTATTTACTTTATCTTATTTTTTAACCAATAAAGGTGATTATGTAAAAAGTTGATATATAATATCTAAAGCACTGAAAGGATTGTTAAAATAATGACGAAAAATAGGGATTGATTATAGAAAATAGATATAAAAACCTAGTACTTAATGTAAATCAATGATAAGATAAACTTGGTATCAACAAAATCTATTACGAATAACTTTTTTCTGTTGAGGCCTTCTCATAAAAATTAAAATTGGAGGGATTGTTAATGCCAAAAGAAAGTTTAAACCCACTAGAAAGTGCTCAAAAACAAATTGAAGACGCATGTGATGCTTTAGGATTAGACTCGGCTGTTTATGAATTATTGAAAGAGCCTCAGAGGGTAATTGAAATATCCATACCAGTAAAGATGGATGACGGTTCACTTAAAATTTTCAAAGGTTATAGGGCAGTACACAACGATGCTATTGGACCTGGTAAAGGCGGAGTTAGGTTTCATCCAGGGGTAAACTTAGATGAAGTTAAAGCATTATCAATTTGGATGACATTTAAATGTGGCGTTATGGGAGTACCTTATGGTGGAGGAAAAGGTGGAATTACCGTTGACCCTCTCAGTTTATCACAAGGAGAACTAGAAAGACTTTCTAGAGGATATATTCAAGGGATTTATAAGTATTTAGGAGAAAAAGTAGATATACCAGCTCCAGATGTAGGAACTAATGGACAGATTATGGCATGGATGGTAGATGAATATAGCAAATTAGTTGGGGAATCATCCCTTGGAGTTATTACTGGAAAACCAGTTGAATGGGGTGGATCCAAAGGTAGAAATGAAGCTACAGGATTTGGGGTATCTGTAATTGCAAGGGAAGCAGCTAGGAAACTTGGAATTGAAATAAAAGGCTCAAAAGTAGCTATTCAAGGATTTGGGAACGTAGGTAGCTATACAGTTAAAAATGTTCAAGGACAAGGGGCTAAAATAGTAGCCATTGGAGAATGGGCACCATCAGTTGGAACTTATGCATTGTATAATGAAGACGGTTTGGATTTTGCAGACATGAAGGCTTATATGGATGAGCACAAAAACTTAGTAGGATACCCAAAAGCTAAGCCAATCACCCTTGATGAATTTTGGGAGTTAGAAGTAGATATTCTTATACCAGCAGCTTTGGAAAATGCAATAACTGCAGAAGTAGCAGAAAAGATAAATGCTAAATTAATATGTGAAGCAGCAAATGGACCAACAACTCCGGAGGCTGATAAAGTGCTAGAAAGAAGGAAAATCCCAGTGACACCAGATATTCTAACTAATGCAGGTGGAGTTACAGTATCCTATTTTGAATGGGTACAAAATCTATATGGATATTATTGGGGAGAAAAAGAAGTTGAAGAAAAACAAGAAATTGAAATGGTTAAAGCATTTAACGATATATGGAAACTTAAAGAAGAATACGATGTTACCGTAAGGAAGGCAGCTTATATGCTTTCAGTTAAAAAGGTAGCCGATGTAATGAAATTAAGAGGATGGTATTAAACGGACAAGGGGACGGTTCTCTTGTCCGGGAAATAAGCAGGAAATAACAAACGGATAGGAACTATATTAGGAAAACTGGTGAAGTCACCAGTTTTTATTTTATCAAAGTTGGGTAAAATAAGCAGTATGGGTGATTTGTAGTCGCCAGGATATGATGTTAAAAACCAAATATCATACGTTTCCGGACAAGGTACCCGTCCCCTTGTCCGGATTGGAGAGGAGAAAAAATGAATTACAATATAATAGAAAAAGATAATAAAATAACAATAGAAAACATAAAGGATTTTGAACCAAAGCATGTATTTGAATGTGGTCAGGCTTTCCGATGGTATATGGAGGAAGATGGCTCTTATACTACTATTCATCATGGCAGAGTTTTGAATGTTAAAAAAGAAAGAGAAGATCTAATACTTTCTAATACGAATGGATCAGAATTTCAAAATATATGGTATAATTATTTTGATTTAGATACAGATTATGGAGAAATAAAAAGAGAATTATCCAAAGATCCTATACTAGAAGAAGCTATTAAATTTGGAGAGGGTATTAGAATATTAAACCAAGAACCTTTTGAAACTATTATCTCTTTTATAATATCAGCTAATAATCAGATACCAAGAATTAAGAAATCCATAGAGTTAATTAGCCAAAACTATGGGAAGCCTATAGATATTTACAATGGCAAGGAATACTTTTCTTTCCCCAATGCAGAAATATTAGCTAATATAGATGAAAAAGAGTTGGAAGAAAAAAACAAAGTAGGATATAGGGCAAAATATATAGTAAGTACTGCAAAAATGATTAATGAAAAGGAAATAGATATTCACCAAATACCAAATCTATCAACTAAAGAAGCCAAAGAGATACTTATGAAACTACCTGGAGTAGGACCTAAAGTCTCTGATTGTGTACTACTATTTGCCTTTAATAAAAATGATGCTTTTCCTGTAGACGTATGGGTTAAAAGGGTAATGGAGTATTTCTATTTAAAAAAGGACACTAAGTTAAAAGATATTTCTACATATTCCTATGAAAAGTTTGGAGATTTAGCAGGATTTGCTCAGCAATATCTATTTTATTATGCTAGGGAAAAGGGAATAGGCAGGAAAAAGTAAAGGTGATCATATGTATAAGATATTAGTTGTTGAAGATGATGAAAAGATTGTAAGATTAATAAAGGATAAGTTAGAAAGATATGATTATACTGTAGTTACAGTAAAGGATTATTCCAATATTAAATCTGAATTTATTGAAGAAGATCCCCATCTAGTCCTATTAGACATTAATTTACCTAATTATGATGGGTTCTTTTGGTGTAGGGAGATAAGGAGTATATCAAATGTACCTATTATATTTATTTCTGCTAGGTTTTCCGATATGGACCAAGTTATGGCCATAGAAAATGGAGGGGATGACTATGTAATAAAACCTTTTTCTTTTGACCTTCTATTAGCAAAAATTAAAGGGGTTATAAGAAGAACTTATGGAGAATATGCGGAAAACAATTTTAAGGACCTATACGAAGTAGATGGAGTATATCTATATAAAACTCAAAATATAGTTGAATGGGAGAATAAAAAAATAGAACTTAGTAAAAAAGAATTTGCATTATTATACATTCTTATCTCTAATTTAAATGATATAGTATCTAGAGAGACTCTCCTAGAAGAACTTTGGGATGATATGGATTTTGTAGATGATAACACCTTATCTGTAAATATTGCTAGACTAAGAAAGAGGCTAGAGGATATAGGTATATATAATGCTATACAGACTAAGAGAGGACAAGGGTACTCTATGGTAAAGGCTTGGTAGGTGATGATGTGAAATTTAAAGATTATTTAAAGGATAGATTGTTATACATATTATTCTATTTTATAAATACATTTTTGGTTATAATTATAATGATGTTGGATTTAATTATTAGAAAAGAAAAGCTTAAGGTTTCAAATATAATCTATGCCTTCCTGCTATCATTTATGTTTTTAATTCTTTCAATAATTTTAGATTATTTAAAAAAGAGGAAGTTCTACAAATCCATTAATATTGGATTGAAGGATAATAAAGGTTTAGAATATATATTTAGTATTCCTGATAATATAAGCGGAGAGCATGATGTTTTTAAGGAACTATTGACTAAGAACTATATGATCTACGAAAATACATTAGAAAAATATAGAAAAAACTACAAAATTCAAGTAGACTTTAATAATAGATGGATTCATCAGATGAAAACCCCTATTTCTGTAATCAAACTTATATTAGAAAATGAAAAGGATAAAAATATAGATGAAAATACTAAGAAAAGTTATGAAAGTATAGAAGAGGAGATGGAGAAACTATCCAATGGTTTAGAGATGGCTTTATATGCTTTAAGGATAAATGATTTTGAACAGGATTTTAAAGTAGAAGATGTAAATTTATTGGAGATTGTAAGAAATGTTATAAATGAAAATAAAAATACCTTTATAGTAAATGAAATATATCCTAAAATAATTTCAGAAGAGGATTTAACGGTAAAAAGTGATAAAAAATGGATAAAATTTGTTATAAGTCAGATTATATCCAATAGTATAAAGTATTCTAAGATAAAAGATGACCAAGATAAGTCTATAATTATTAAACTATATAATGAAAATGATAAAACCATACTTTCCATAGAAGACAAAGGAGTAGGCATACCTAAGCAGGATGTAGACCGAGTGTTTAATCCATTCTTTACTGGGGAAAATGGTAGAAGGTATTTAGAATCCACTGGAATGGGGCTCTACCTTTCTAAGGATGTAGTAAAAAGATTAGGTCATGGCATATATGTAGAATCTACTGAAGGAGTAGGGACTACAATAAACATAGTTTTCTATCATGGTAAGAGCATTTATAATTTATAAATATGAAATCTAACAATATTGTAAGATATAAATTGAATTTGAAAGGGAAATCGATAGAAGGATTTCTCTTGTTTTTTTATACTGTATATAGTGAATAAAAATCATTTTAATACAGGAGGTAATAGAATTGGCAGTATTAGAAACCAAAGGCCTATCTAAAATATACGGGGGAAAAGGTAAAGGAATATCCGTTAAAGCCCTTGAGGACTTTAATATGACTATAAATGAAGGGGAATTTGTAGGAGTTATGGGACCATCCGGCTCAGGTAAGACTACATTATTAAATATACTAGCAACTATAGATTCCCCTTCTTCAGGAGAAATTTTGGTAAATGGCAAAAATCCTTATAGCTTAGAGGAGGACCAGTTGTCTATATTCAGAAGAAATAATTTAGGATTTATATTTCAAGATTTCAATCTATTAGACACTTTGTCTGTAAAGGAAAATATAATACTTCCATTAGTACTGGAAGAAGTAGAAAGGAAAGAAATTGAAAAGAGAGTAGATGACATAGCCACTACATTAAACATAAAGGATATTTTTAAAAAAAGAACCTATGAAATATCAGGAGGACAGCAACAAAGGACGGCTTGTGCTAGGGCTCTTATAAATAATCCTACAATAATATTAGCTGATGAGCCTACAGGCAATCTAGATTCAAAAGCCTCTTACGACTTGATGTTATCTTTAGAAAGAATTAATCAGGAAAAGAAAGCAACTATTGTCATGGTTACTCATGATGCTTTTGCCGCAAGCTTTTGTAATAGAATAATAATGATCAAGGATGGTAAGTTCTTCTCAGAGTTAGTAAAGAAATCTAATAGACAAGTATTTTTCAAGGAAATATTGGATTCGTTGTCCCTTCTTGGAGGTGGGTATAATGAAAATATCTAATATGGCTGTAAAAAATGTTAGAGGGAATTTGTATAGATATATAATGTATTGTTTAAGTAATGCTTTTGCAGTTACGGCATTCTATATATTTGCAAATTTTGTATTCCATCCGTCTATAGATATAAGATCTGCCGATGGACATCCAGTTGCAAGAATGGGTGCTGCTAATGGTATGATAATTAGTCAGGTGATAATAGTAATATTTTCAATATTGTTTGTAGGATATTCCACCTCTATATTTTTAAAATCTAGGGGAAAAGAATTTGGTCTTCTTTCTTTATATGGAATGACTAGAAAGCAAATAAAAAAATACGTGCTTATAGAGAATACTATACTATCTATTTTATCAATAGGAACAGGCGTATTAACTGGGATTGTTTTTTCAAAATTATTCTTTATGATAATGGAAGGATTTTTAAGTTTAAAATTACCCTTTAATATATCTCTTAAAGCCTTAGGATTGACCTGTATAATCTTTTTTGCCTTATTTGAGATAATTAGCACCTTTATGCTTTTTCAAATAAGAAGGAATAAGGAAATAATAGAACAGATAAAATCTAGTAAAGTACCTAAGACTATACCTGAATTTTCTAAAGCTAAAGCTATATTGGGAATAACATTACTTATAATAGGTTATATTATAGCTTGGTTTGTCCATGATGTAGCTGTGGTCTTAGCTATGATACCCGTAACCTTAATAGTAATAATCGGTACCTATTTCCTGTTTACTCAATTTAGTATAGCAGTGGCTAATAGAATTTTGAGAAACGAAAAACTGTTATATAATAAAACCAATTTAGTAGCTTATTCTCAGATGATATTTAAGCTACAGGATACTGCTAAAGTTTTATTTTTAGCAGCTATATTAGGAGCAATTACATTTACGGCTACAGAGACTATATTTTCATTTTATACAGAAATACCTAGAATATCAGGGTTAAATAATGCTCATGAAATGGTAATCGTTCAAAGAGGAGATACATTAAATAATAATGAAGTAATAGAGAATATAAAGAAAAAACTTGAAGATGATAAAATAAAAATCAAAGAAATTTACGAAGTAGAAAGTACAAGCATGGATATAGCAATAAATGAAGGGGAAGAAGCAGAAACATTTTTTATCTTATCCAATCATGATTATAATAGATTGGCAAAACCCCTAGGAAAAAAATTAGTAGAAGTTAAAGAAAATCAAGTCATCTATAACCATCCTTATAATGGTTTAGTGGAATCAGAAGAAGTTACTGAAGAAAATAGAAAGACCAGATGGGATGAGATTGGTTTAAATATAGGTGATAAAACAAAGAAATTCAAATTGGATAAGGAGGTACATGGGCAAGTTATAACAGTACCTGGTGTAGGTTATTCAAGAGTATTAGTATTAAATGATAGAGATTTTGAAGAAATAATTAAAAATACAAAGGAAAAAGATTTAATTATATATAATGGGATAAAAATAGATAATTGGAAGGACTCCTATAAGGTTTCAATGGTAATAGAAGAAAGTTTAGGAGATAGATATGATGGCAACTATTATTCCACAGTAATTTCCTATAAAGAAGTTAGTAGAATTTATGGTTTGATTTTATTTATAGGATTCTTCATAGCTTTCCTATTTTTCATAGCCTCAGGAAGTATAATATATTTTAAATTGTTTAATGAAATAAAGCAGGATGGCATAGAATATGGTATCCTTAAAAAGATAGGAACAACAGAGAAGGAAATAAATAAGATTATAACTAAACAAATAGGAATTATATTCTTTCTACCCTTTATAGTTGGCACATCACATTCCTTTTTTGCTCTAAAATCTCTTTCAAATCTTTTAATGGGAAATTTATTTTCTAATGGTCTTGTAGTTATGTTAGGATATTTAGTATTTCAGGTAGTATATTTTATGGTAATAAGAGCTATATATATAAAGAGAATACAATATACTTAAGTTATTAATGGAATCCTAGGTGAAGGATTCCATTAATTTTTATGGCAATTTTTCTACAAATAGTGTATTCTTTATTTACATATTTAATTTACTAATGAAAACAAGGCGGGTGATTATATGATAGGAACTTTAGTCAATTTTGCAGCGATTATTTTAGGTAGTATTATCGGTATGCTTATAAAGAATGGAATAAAAGAAGAGTATAAGAAAACTATAATGGAAGGAGTTGGCCTTACGGTTATAGTTATAGGGCTAATGAGTGGAATAAAATCTGAGAATATAGTATTAGTTATTATTAGTATTGTATTAGGTGGTATAATAGGAGAAGCTATAGGTATTGAAAGAAAATTAGATAATTTAGGCAATAAATTAGAAAGTAGATTTGGTAAAAAGGATTCTAATTTTTCAAAGGGATTTGTAACAGCCTCTTTAGTCTACTGTGTAGGGGCAATGGCTATAGTAGGTTCCTTGGAAAGTGGATTAATAGGGGATCATAATACTATTTTTGCTAAATCCATATTAGATGGAATATCCTCTATAATATTTGCCTCCACTTTAGGAGTTGGTGTAGCTTTTTCTGCAATACCAGTATTATTATACCAGGGCATAATTACCATATTAGCTTCATCTTTAAAGAACTTTTTAACACCAGAGGTTATACTAGAGATGTCCGCCGTAGGTGGAATATTGATAATGGCCATAGGAATAAATATTTTAGAAATGAAAAGAATAAAGGTGGGGAACATGCTACCTGGTATTTTTATTCCTTTGATATATTCTATTTTAACATCAATCTTTGGCTTATGAGAAGATATAAAAGTACAATTAAGAAACATATGGAGATATTGGAAGATATTAAATGAAAAAAACAGTAAATTTGCTATGAATTCATATAACCAATACAAATGCTAATATATGGCGAAATTCAAGACTTGATTGTCTCTTTTTTATTAAGTATTATTATATTTGTACATATTAGCACTCAGCAACACCGAGTGCTAATAAAATGGAAAAAATTGACTATAATATAAGGAGGTAATAAAATGAACCTTAAACCATTAGGTGATAGAGTTGTAATTAAAAAAATTGAAGCTGAGGAAAAAACAAAATCTGGCATTGTTCTTCCAAGCAGTGCTAAGGAACAACCACAAATGGCAGAGATAGTAGCTATTGGTGCTGATATTACTAATGATGAAAAGAAAAAGGATCAAATCAAGGTAAGTGATAAGGTTATATTTTCACAATATGCAGGAACAGAAGTTAAGATTGATGGTGAAGAATATACAATACTTAAGCTAAATGATATTTTAGCAGTAGTGGAATAACAATAATACACAATTGGGCATTGCCGGCGAATGAATTCGCCTCTACCTATGTGAAGAGATTTAATTAATGTAGAGACCATTTTAATGGTCCATGTAGGGCGATCTTTGGTCGTCAGATAGAAATTCGAAATAAAAAAAGGAGTGAATATAAATGGCTAAAGAAATTAGATTTGGTGAAGAGGCTCGTCGTTCAATGGAAAAAGGGATTAATCAATTAGCTGATACAGTGAAGGTAACTCTTGGACCAAAGGGACGAAATGCAGTATTAGATAAATCTTTTGGTGCACCACTTATTACAAATGATGGTGTAACTATTGCACGTGAAATAGAGCTGGAAGATAGATACGAAAATATGGGAGCTCAACTAGTTAAGGAAGTTGCTACAAAGACTCAAGATGTAGCAGGCGATGGTACTACAACAGCAACTTTACTTGCCCAAGCAATTATAAGAGAAGGGCTTAAAAATGTAGCTGCAGGAGCAAATCCAATAATATTACAAAATGGACTTCGTAGAGCAGTTGAGGTAGCAGTAGGAGAAATAAGAAGATTTTCCAAAGATGTTGAGACAAAAGAATCTATAGCACAAGTTGCTTCAATTTCAGCTGGAGATGAAGAAATAGGTGGATTGATAGCTGATGCTATGGAAAAGGTAGGTAATGATGGAGTAATTACTGTTGAAGAATCTAGATCCATGGGAACTACATTAGATGTAGTGGAAGGTATGCAATTTGACAGAGGATATGTATCTGCTTATATGGTTACAGACACAGATAAAATGGTAGCAGATTTGGAAGAACCATATATACTTATAACTGATAAGAAAATAAGTAATATTCAAGATTTATTACCAATTTTAGAGCAAATAGTTCAACAAGGTAAACCTCTATTGATTATTGCTGAAGATATAGAAGGGGAAGCTTTAGCTACATTAGTAGTAAACAAATTAAGAGGAACATTTAACTGTGTTGCAGTTAAAGCTCCAGGATTTGGTGACAGAAGAAAAGAAATGCTTCAAGATATTGCAACATTAACTGGTGGTCAAGTGATAACAGAAGAATTAGGTCTTGATTTAAAAGAAGCTACAATGGATATGCTAGGTAAAGCTAGGAGAGTTGAAGTAGATAAGGAAAACACTGTAATTGTTGATGGAGAGGGAACTGGGTCAGATATAGAAGATAGAATAAGACAAATTAGAGTACAACTTGAAGAAACCGAATCTGAATTTGATAAGGAAAAACTACAAGAAAGATTAGCAAAATTATCAGGTGGAGTTGCTGTAATAGAAGTAGGGGCTGCTACTGAAACTGAACTTAAGGAAAGAAAATTAAGAATAGAAGATGCTTTAGCAGCAACAAGAGCAGCAGTTGAAGAAGGTGTGGTACCTGGTGGTGGAACTGTTTTAACTGATGCAATTCCAGCAGTATCCAAATTACTAGATGAAACTAGTGGAGATGAAAGAACAGGAGTAAGTATTATAGTTAGAGCACTAGAAGAACCAGTAAGACAAATAGCTACAAATGCAGGATTAGAAGGATCCGTTATTGTAGAAAAGGTTAAAGAAGAAGGGGAAGGAGTTGGATTTGACGCACTAAATGAAAAATATGTAAATATGATAGAATCAGGGATTAGTGATCCAACTAAAGTTACTCGTTCAGCATTACAGAACGCTGCATCTGTTGCATCAATGGTACTAACAACAGAATCTGCAGTAATAGATGTAAAAGAAGATAACCCAATGGCCGGCATGGGTGGCATGAATGGCATGGGCGGCGGAATGCCAATGATGTAGTAAAATAGCAAAATAAAAATTGCCAACAGAAATCAAACTGTTGGCAATTTTTATTATAAAAAGCCTAGTATGAAAAGGTATTGACTTGATGTATAAGATATACTATTCTATCCATAGGAAAGAGATAGGGTAAATTAGCCAATATATATGGAATAGATCAAATATATATTTAATCTAAGAGGTGAAAGATATGGAGTTCTTAATACCAATAGTTGTTGGAGCAGTTATTGGATATATTACTAACTGGCTTGCTATTAAAATGTTGTTTAGGCCGCATTATGAAAAAAGATTTTTAGGGATGAAAGTACCTTTTACACCAGGACTTATTCCAAAGGAAAAATCTAGGATAGCTAAGAGTGTAGGGAATACGGTGAGTGAATATCTTCTATCTCCTGAAATAATCATAAAATCTGTATTTAAAAATGGGAATGATGAAAAGTTTAAAAAATGGATAGAGTATAATATAAACAAACTAAAGGAAAGCAACAAATCTATAAAGAATTTGTTTATAGGTATTATTGGTGAAGAAAGATTTAACAGCCTGTCAAATACAATAGAAGAAGGTATTACAAACTTTATTAATTCAGGAATTGAAGATTGGAAGCTTAAAGAGGATAAAAACAAATTATCCATAGATAATATAGATGAATTGGAAGGGGATAAAGAAACTTTAGAAGAAATAATTCCAGATGATATTATTATAGGTATTAAAAATTATATTCAAGACCATGATCAGGAGATTGTCCATGAAATAAGAAATCTATTTAAGGAACCTTCTGTACAATTAAAGATAAAGGAGTCCATTGAACGGATTGTAACTAAAAATGTAAGCAAGCTGATAACTACATTTATAAGTGTTGAAATAATTACAGATAGGATATTTAAGGCAATGGAGGATTATATATATAATCCAAGAATTAATGAAGATACTATATCCATCATTACCATAGCAATAGATAAGGTTTTAGAAAAAGAAATATCTAAACAAAAGTTATATGGCAGTATATCTCTAATAGTAAACAAAAATGTTGAAAAGTTTATAAATAAGCCTATATATTCTATAATTGGAAATATAGATGAAACTAAAGTCAATAGAATTACTGATTTTTCTAAAACAATTTTTAAAACCTTTACAATAAATAAATTGCCATATATAGTTGAATTATTAAATATCTCTAAGGTAATAGAGGATGAAATAAATGAGTTCGATGTAGCCTTTGCAGAAGATATTATAATTGAAATAGCCAATAAAGAATTAAAGGCAATAACATGGTTTGGTGCACTTCTTGGGGGAATAATGGGTATACTTATGCCTTTTTTAACTATGATTTCAGTAAAATATTAAGGCAATAAGAAGACAAGAGCTTTTCTTTATA